>NZ_JBPYUI010000019.1:3972-113506 GCF_051858335.1 Klebsiella sp. K47 | reverse complement strand
GTCGATGACGGCAGATTTACAGTCTGCTCCCTTTGGCCGCTCGGGAACCCCACCACGGGGTAATGCTTGGTACTGGCCTGCTTCCTTCTCGGGAAGCGGGGCGCATCATACCAAATGATGCGCCCCTGTAAAGCATTCGTTTGACAAAAATAAACTGGTTGCCTGATTTTTACGCGTAACGCCGTAAAGCTAACCAATTCATTTCTCAGTCGATTAAAGAATAATCGTCCGGTTACCGTAAACGAAGACGCGCTGCGCCAGTACCTGATACAGCGCCCGGCTCAAGACGTTTTTTTCAACATCGCGCCCAGCGCGCATCATATCTTCTGCGGTATAAGTATGATCGACGTGAATCACGTCCTGCATGATGATCGGGCCTTCATCCAGATTGTCATTCACGTAGTGGGCGGTAGCGCCAATGATTTTCACGCCGCGCTCATAGGCCTGATGATAGGGACGGGCGCCGATAAACGCCGGCAAAAACGAATGGTGGATATTGATGATTTTGTTCGGGAAGCGGGCGACAAATTCTGGCGTCAGGACGCGCATATACTTGGCCAGCACCACGTAATCCGGTTCGTGGGCGGCGATAGCATCGCCCATCCGCTGATCGTGTTCTTCGCGGCTCAGTCCTTCATGGCTGACCAGCTCAAACGGAATACCAAAGCGCTCCACCAACGAGCGCAGGGTGTCATGGTTGCCGATAACCGCGGCAATATCGACATCCAGCCCGCCGTAGTTGGCTTTCATCAGCAGATCGCCCAGACAGTGCGCCTCTTTCGTCACCAGAATCACCACCCGGCGACGGCCTGCCGGATTCAGTTCGCGGATGGAGCCTTCAGGCAGGGCGCTGTCGAGATCGGCCAGCAGAGTAGCGTCGTTAAAAATGCCTTCCAGTTCGGTGCGCATAAAGAAACGACCGGTACGGTGGTCAACAAACTCATTGTTCTGCACAATGTTGAGTTCATGCTTGTAGCAGATATTGGTGATACGCGCGATGAGGCCTTTCTGATCAGGGCAAATAGTGCGTAGTACTTTACGTTGTAATGAATGCATCGCGAGGAAAATCCTGTAATGTTTGCAAGCGCTGCGCCAGCGTTACTGGCCGCAGCATTTTTTAAATTTTTTACCTGAGCCGCAGGGGCAGGGGTCGTTACGGCCAATCAGCGGTCGTGTCCCGTCGATATAGTACCACTGTCCATTTTCTTTTAAGAATCTGGAACGTTCAATAATGGCGCCAGGGCGGTTATTGTCATTAAAGCGGGCGACAAAGCTGACAAAACCTTCATTTGGAGCTCGCCCCTCATCACTGGCGAACAGGGTTAAGCCCAGCCATTCGGTCTGGGAAAACCCTTTCTCCAGCTCGGCGCGAAATTGCTGCGCCTGACAGGACGGGTGCCAGGTTTTGATTAGATAGTCAGCGTCTTTCATGACGAACGCGCTATAACGGGAGCGCATAAGCTGTGACGGGCCCGGCGCAAGCTCAGCGCCGGACAGATATCGCTGGCAACATGAGCTATACTCCAGTGCGCTGCCACAGGGGCATAATTGCGACAAAACTGCCTCCATGGAAGAAAGAGTAACGGCGCTTCTACGCCAAAGGGCATTATGTTAACTGAGCCGTGACAATGTTGCCACGCTCAGAGTGGAAGGATAGTTATTAGTACTAATGAGAAAGCTTAAAATTGGTCTGGCGCTAGGTGCGGGAGCAGCTCGCGGATGGTCGCACATTGGCGTCATCAACGCCCTCCAGCGGGCCGGTATTGAGATTGATATCGTAGCCGGTTGTTCTATCGGTTCGCTGGTAGGGGCGGCGTATGCCTGTAACCGACTCCCGGCACTCGAATCATGGGTCTGCTCATTCAGCAACTGGGATGTCCTGAAGCTGATGGATCTCTCCTGGCGCAGGGGGGGACTGCTGCGGGGGGAAAAGGTATTCAATCATTACCGCCGCATTATGCCCGTCACCGAGATTGAACGCTGCGAGCGCCGGTTTGCTGCTGTTGCCACCAATTTAAGCACCGGTAGGGAGCTGTGGTTTACCGAAGGCGATCTACATTTAGCCATTCGCGCCTCCTGCAGTATGCCGGGGTTAATGTCGCCAGTAAGGCATAATGGTTACTGGCTGGTCGATGGCGCGGTGGTCAATCCGGTTCCTGTGTCGCTCACCCGGGCAATGGGAGCGGATATTGTGATTGCCGTCGACCTGCAACATGATGCCCATCTTATGCAGCAGGATTTGTTCTCCCTTGAAACGCCGCGGCAGGAAGCGGAAGAGAAGGAGGGGCCATGGCATACTCGTCTGCGCGCGCGCTTGACGCGAATGAGTTCCCGCCGTACGGCCGTGACGCCGACGGCGATGGAGATCATGACCACATCTATCCAGGTACTGGAAAACCGTCTTAAACGCAATCGTATGGCGGGTGACCCGCCGGATATCCTGTTGCAGCCATACTGTCCGCAAGTTTCGACGCTTGATTTTCATCGCGCCGGAGAGGCGATTGCCGCGGGGCAACTGGCGGTAGAAAAGAAAATGGATGAATTATTACCATTAGTGCGTACAGCCGTTTGACGTACGAGTTACTGACTTAAGCAAATTCTGACAGGCGATAGTGAGAATAGCGTGCCACTATTGAATTATCGTCAGCCAGGGGAGATATCATGACGCAGCCATTGGCGGGAAAACAGATTCTGATAGTTGAAGACGAACCCGTTTTCCGCTCACTCTTGCATGGATGGCTGACCTCGCTGGGAGCAACAACCTTCCAGGCGGAAGATGGCAAGGATGCCCTGCATAAAATGACGGAGGTGCATCCGGACCTGATGATTTGCGACATTTCTATGCCGAGAATGAACGGTCTGGAGCTGGTGGAAACGCTGCGTAACCGCGGCGAACAGTTACCGATCCTGATGATCTCCGCCACCGAAAACATGGCAGATATAGCTAAAGCGTTGCGACTTGGCGTCCAGGACGTGCTGTTAAAGCCAGTAAAAGATTTCGATCGCCTGCGCGAGACCGTTTACGCCTGTCTCTATCCCGCGATGTTCAGTTCGCGCGTGGAAGAGGAAGAGCGTTTATTTGAGGACTGGGATGCGCTGGTCAGTAATCCCATCGCCGCTTCAAGACTATTGCAGGAATTACAGCCGCCGGTGCAACAGGAAATGTCGCACTGCCGCGTTCATTATCGACAACTGGTGTCGGCAGACAAGCCCGGTCTGGTACTCGATATCGCGCCGCTTTCGGAAAATGATTTGGCTTTCTATTGTCTGGATGTCACACGCGCAGGCGATAATGGCGTGTTGGCAGCATTATTGCTGCGCGCGTTGTTTAATGGTCTGCTGCAGGAGCAACTGGCGCACCAGGGACAACGGCTACCAGAAATGGGAAGTTTGTTAAAACAGGTGAATCAACTGCTGCGTCAGGCAAATCTTCCGGGCCAGTTCCCTCTGTTAGTAGGGTATTACCACAGCGGGCTGAAAAATTTAATTCTGGTGTCAGCGGGACTTAATGGCACGCTGAATACGGGGGAGCATCAAATTCAGATTAGTAATGGCGTTCCTTTGGGGACGCTGGGTGATGCTTATCTTAACCAAATTAGCCAACGCTGCACCTCGTGGCAGTGCCAAATTTGGGGGGCTGGCGGTCGTTTACGCTTAATGTTGTCTGCGGAATGAGCAATTGCGTTTATATCTAAGCAGACGGGATTACCTCTTGCCCTTTAGCGGTGGTAACATCGAGCAGTTTTATGCGTAAAAGTCCTAATTCGAGGCTATCGGCAGCTTTTCAGACCAGTAAATACGCGGTTGACTGATATACTCGACACGTTATTTGTAACGAGAAGTTTAAAAAACAAACAGTCCAGGAGATTTCAATGGCTGCCTTTAATTCTAAAGTCAGAAAAGCGGTTATCCCGGTTGCGGGATTAGGCACCAGGATGCTGCCGGCCACCAAAGCGATTCCAAAAGAAATGCTGCCGCTGGTAGATAAGCCGTTAATTCAGTACGTTGTTAATGAATGTATCGCTGCAGGAATTACTGAAATTGTTCTGGTAACGCACTCGTCGAAAAACTCTATCGAAAACCATTTCGATACCAGTTTTGAGCTGGAAGCGATGCTGGAAAAACGTGTAAAACGCCAGCTGCTGGAAGAAGTGCAGTCTATTTGCCCGCCGCACGTGACTATTATGCAAGTTCGTCAGGGCCTGGCGAAAGGTCTGGGTCACGCGGTGCTGTGCGCCCATCCGGTAGTGGGAGATGAGCCGGTCGCGGTTATTCTGCCAGACGTTATTCTGGATGAATATGAATCCGATCTGAGCCGCGATAACCTCGCTGAGATGATCTCTCGCTTCGATGAGACTGGCGCCAGCCAGATTATGGTTGAACCTGTCGAAGACGTAACCGCTTATGGCGTGGTTGACTGCAAAGGCGAATCCCTGAAGCCGGGCGAAAGCGTACCGATGGTGGGCGTGGTTGAGAAGCCAAAAGCTGACGTTGCGCCGTCCAACCTGGCGGTGGTGGGGCGTTATGTCCTCAGCGCCGATATCTGGCCGCTGCTGGCGAAAACCCCTCCGGGCGCTGGTGATGAAATTCAGCTGACTGACGCCATTGATATGCTGATCGAGAAAGAAACGGTTGAAGCTTATCATATGAAAGGCAAGAGCCATGACTGCGGTAATAAGCTTGGCTACATGCAGGCGTTTGTCGAATATGGTATTCGTCACAAAACGCTGGGCGACGATTTTAAAGCCTGGCTGGAAACGGCGGTAGCGAAGTAATCCGCCGCGCGGTTGAAAGCACAAACCGGGAGCGCATCTGCGACTCCCGGTTTTTTATATCGGCCCTGAGGGCAAAAAAAATCCCGCCGCAGCGGGATTTTTTATAGCGATCAACGGAGATTAGATCAGGAAATCGTCCAGTGATTTACCTTGCTCATCCATTGCTTTTTTGATCACAGCCGGGGTACGGCCCTGACCGGTCCAGGTTTTGGTTTCACCATTTTCGTCAACATAGCTATATTTAGCCGGACGTGCAGCACGCTTGGTTTTGGTACCGGCTTTAACGGCAGCCATGGTGCTCAGCAGTTCATTCGGATCAATACCGTCAGCAATCAGCATTTCACGGTATTGCTGCAGCTTACGCGTACGCTCTTCAATTTCTGCCGCGGCAGCGTTTTCTTCTTCACGGCGCTCGTTAACGACGACTTCTAATTTTTCCAGCATTTCTTCGAGCGTTTCTAGGGTGCATTCTCTTGCCTGCGCACGAAGAGTACGGATGTTGTTCAAAATTTTAAGTGCTTCGCTCATTGTAGTAATCTCAAACTTATATTGTGGGGTGGTTTGTTGAACTAATAATAGAGCGATAAAATGCGTTGTGCAATAGGGGGGAATGTAAGGAATTCAAAATTACTGGTTATTTGTCGCGAGAATTAATTAATTTAAGTTAAAATTCCCGTGCCGCTTCACATCTTTCATCGCTTATAGCGATGAGGCGAAGGCAAGCTAAAACATTGAGACGGTATGCTTTTTGAGAGGTTCAGTGAGAGAAATGATCCTTTACATGGGTAAATAACCCTCGTCAGTATTAGCGCATTTTTGGTTACAAGGCTTAATATAAAACAACCGGCAGCCCTGCTTATAGCCCCTGGGCAACCGGTCTATAAGCACGAAAAGACAATGGTTACCGCGCCAGTAGCGTAACGGGGCGTACAAATAGTGGCCCTGTAAATTCAATTCATCTTCTTAATCCTTTCGGTTTGCAGGCCCTTCAGCTTCGCGACAATACCCCTGCTGAAAGCGCGGCTGTGCGCATAAAATATGGTACAATCGTCGCCGCGATAAAACACTTTGATTGGGGTCACGCAGCCGATGGCACAACTTTATTTCTACTACTCTGCAATGAATGCAGGTAAGTCGACCGCTCTGTTGCAATCTTCGTACAATTACCAGGAGCGGGGGATGCGTACCGTCGTTTATACCGCTGAGATTGATGACCGCTTTGGCGCCGGAAAAGTCAGTTCACGTATCGGGCTCTCCTCGCCGGCCCGATTGTATAATCCACAGACCTCGTTATTTGACGATATTGCGGCGGAGCACCAGCTAAAGCCGATTCACTGCGTGCTGGTGGATGAAAGCCAGTTTCTGACGCGTGAACAGGTTCATGAGCTGTCCGAAGTTGTCGATACGCTGGATATTCCGGTGCTTTGCTATGGGTTGCGGACGGACTTTCGCGGTGAGCTCTTTACCGGCAGCCAGTATTTACTGGCCTGGTCAGATAAGCTGGTTGAGCTGAAAACGATCTGCTTCTGCGGCCGCAAGGCCAGCATGGTATTGCGCCTCGATCAGGAGGGGCGTCCTTATAATGAGGGTGAGCAGGTCGTCATCGGCGGTAATGAGCGGTACGTATCGGTCTGCCGTAAGCATTATAAAGAGGCGCTGAGCGTCGGTTCGTTAACCAAGGTACAAAACCAGCACCGTCCCTGCTGATACCCTCAGAAGCTCGTACAGGCGCCTGTGGGCGCCTTTTTAATGTCTGCTATAGGTTGGCGTAGCTGGCGATAAAGAATGGCTGATAGCGGGGATAAAAAAAGCCCCGTCAGGTGACGGGGCTTGTCGCGATGCTATCGCTGTTGGTTAAGCGGATTTTTTCGCTTTTTTCTCAGCCTTTACCGGGGCAACTTCGGCTTTCGCACCGGCTTCGCCTTCGACGAATTCGCGGCCGTAGTAGGTATCCAGCAGGATCTGTTTCAGTTCGGAGATCAGCGGGTAGCGCGGGTTAGCGCCGGTGCACTGGTCATCGAATGCATCTTCAGACAGTTTATCAACCTGGGCCAGGAAGTCAGCTTCCTGAACGCCAGCTTCGCGGATAGATTTCGGAATACCCAGCTCAGCTTTAATGCTTTCCAGCCATGCCAGCAGTTTCTCGATTTTCGCTGCGGTGCGGTCGCCTGGTGCGGAGAGGCCCAGGTGATCGGCGATTTCAGCGTAACGACGACGAGCCTGCGGACGGTCGTACTGGCTGAACGCGGTCTGCTTGGTCGGGTTGTCATTCGCGTTATAGCGGATAACGTTGCAGATCAGCAGGGCGTTGGCCAGACCGTGCGGAATATGGAACTGGGAGCCCAGTTTGTGCGCCATCGAGTGACACACGCCGAGGAAGGCGTTAGCGAACGCGATACCGGCGATAGTCGCGGCACTGTGTACGCGCTCACGGGCAACCGGGTTCTTGGAACCTTCGTGATAGGAAGCCGGCAGATACTCTTTCAGCAGTTTCAGCGCCTGCAGCGCCTGACCGTCAGAGAACTCAGAAGCCAGTACGGAAACGTAAGCTTCCAGGGCGTGAGTCACCGCATCCAGACCACCGAACGCACACAGCGATTTCGGCATATCCATCACCAGGTTGGCATCGACAATGGCCATATCCGGGGTCAGCGCGTAGTCTGCCAGCGGGTATTTCTGACCGGTCGCGTCATCGGTCACCACGGCGAACGGCGTAACTTCAGAACCGGTACCGGAAGTGGTAGTGATCGCCACCATCTTGGCTTTGACGCCCATTTTCGGGAACTTGTAGATACGTTTACGGATATCCATAAAGCGCAGCGCCAGTTCTTCGAAGTGGGTTTCCGGATGTTCGTACATGACCCACATGATTTTCGCCGCATCCATCGGGGAACCGCCGCCCAGGGCGATGATCACGTCTGGTTTAAAGGAGTTCGCCAGGTCGGCACCTTTACGTACGATGGTCAGCGTCGGGTCAGCTTCAACTTCGAAGAAGACTTCCGTCTCAACACCCGCAGCTTTCAGTACGGAAGTGATCTGATCGGCATAGCCGTTGTTGAACAGGAAGCGGTCAGTCACGATCAGCGCGCGTTTGTGACCATCGGTAATCACTTCATCCAGTGCGATTGGCAGGGAGCCACGACGGAAGTAGATAGATTTCGGAAGTTTGTGCCACAACATGTTTTCAGCTCGCTTAGCAACGGTTTTCTTGTTGATCAGGTGTTTCGGACCAACGTTTTCAGAGATGGAGTTACCACCCCAGGAACCACAACCCAGAGTCAGGGAAGGCGCGAGTTTGAAGTTGTACAGGTCACCGATACCACCCTGAGAAGCCGGGGTGTTGATCAGGATACGCGCGGTTTTCATCATTTGGCCGAAGTAAGCCACGCGAGCCGGCTGGTTGTCCTGGTCGGTGTACAGGCAAGAGGTGTGACCGATACCGCCCATGGCGACCAGTTTTTCTGCTTTGGCTACCGCGTCTTCGAAATCTTTTGCACGGTACATAGCCAGCGTCGGAGACAGTTTTTCGTGAGCAAACGGCTCGCTCTCGTCAACGTTGGTCACTTCACCAATCAGAATTTTGGTGGTGGCCGGCACGGTGAAGCCTGCCAGTTCAGCGATTTTGGCCGCTGGCTGACCAACGATAGCCGCGTTCAGCGCGCCATTTTTCAGGATAATGTCCTGAACGGCTTTCAGCTCTTTACCCTGCAGCAGGTAGCCGCCGTGGCTGGCGAAACGTTCGCGAACCGCGTCATAGACTGAATCAACCACCACAACGGACTGCTCAGAAGCACAGATCACGCCGTTATCGAAGGTTTTAGACATCAGTACGGACGCTATGGCACGTTTGATGTCGGCGGTTTCATCAATGACTACCGGGGTGTTACCGGCGCCGACGCCGATAGCAGGTTTACCGGAGCTGTATGCTGCTTTCACCATGCCTGGACCACCGGTCGCCAGGATCAGGTTGATGTCCGGGTGATGCATAAGCGCGTTAGACAGTTCTACAGACGGCTGATCGATCCAGCCAATCAGGTCCTTCGGCGCGCCGGCCGCGATGGCAGCCTGCAGCACGATATCAGCCGCTTTGTTGGTGGCTTCTTTTGCACGCGGGTGCGGAGAGAAAATGATGGCGTTACGCGTTTTCAGACTGATGAGCGATTTGAAAATGGCTGTTGAAGTCGGGTTAGTGGTCGGTACGATACCGCAGATAATGCCGATAGGCTCAGCAATAGTGATGGTGCCAAAGGTGTCGTCTTCTGACAGAACGCCACAGGTTTTTTCGTCTTTATAAGCGTTGTAAATGTATTCGGAAGCAAAGTGGTTTTTGATCACTTTGTCTTCAACGATGCCCATGCCGGATTCGGCTACGGCCATTTTGGCGAGAGGGATTCGAGCATCTGCAGCGGCCAGAGCGGCGGCGCGGAAGATTTTGTCGACTTGTTCTTGAGTGAAACTGGCATATTCACGCTGGGCTTTCTTGACACGCTCAACAAGCGCGTTCAGTTCAGCGATATTAGTAACAGCCATAATGCTCTCCTGATAATGTTAAACTTTTTTAGTAAATCAGTCGCTCGATTCGACATTATAGACAGGCCGTTAACAGCTTGCATGTAAATGTTTATGTAGAAAAATCAGGGCGCTGTTTCACCGATTTACTAAAAAAGCTTTATCTCTTTCGCTTTCAGGTACTGCTGCCTTCCACTCTGTTGGTGTCATCAAGATTACTCACTTCTGAGTACAAATTACGTGATTTAGATCAAGTATTGTCGCTGCTGATACCTTTCAGCTGACTGCTTTTTGACCGGTTCGATCAAGTGTGATGGGAGGGTTTTGAAATTAAAAAAACGATTAGCATTAAATATACAAATGGCTAACATTCGATACATATCACCGGGTTATGCATATTTATAATGAATATTGCAGGTAAAAAGCGTATGTTTCGCGCAGTTATTTTATGCTGTTAACAGTCAACCGCCAATTTTGATGATGCTGCGGAGCCCAATGTGACTCAATCACTGTTCGATTTTTCTGCATATTTCAAGTTTTTCATCGGCTTATTTGCCCTGGTTAACCCGGTTGGCATTATTCCGGTATTCATCAGTATGACCAGCTATCAGCCGGCTGCGGTGCGTAATAAGACCAACCTCACCGCCAACCTGTCGGTGGCGATCATCCTCCTGACGTCGCTGTTCCTCGGCGATGGCATTCTGCAGATTTTCGGTATCTCCATTGACTCCTTCCGTATCGCCGGCGGCATCCTGGTGGTGACCATCGCGATGTCGATGATCAGCGGTAAGCTCGGCGAAGATAAGCAGAACAAGCAGGAAAAGTCGGAGACGGCGGTCCGGGAGAGCATCGGCGTCGTTCCTCTCGCGCTACCATTAATGGCCGGGCCAGGGGCAATCAGTTCAACTATCGTCTGGGGGACCCGGTACCACTCCTGGGTGCATCTGGTCGGGTTCTCACTGGCGATAGCGGTATTTGCCCTCTGCTGCTGGGGGATTTTCCGTATGGCGCCGTGGCTGGTCCGTTTGCTGGGGCAGACGGGAATCAACGTCATCACCCGTATTATGGGCCTGTTGCTGATGGCCCTCGGCATTGAGTTTATTGTGACCGGGATTAAAGCGCTTTTCCCAGGGCTGCTGAGTTAGTTCGTCGCCAGCAGGCGGGGAGTCTCGCTTCACGCCTGCGCGATTATTAGCAAAACCTATTAGCCAGCGCGGAGCTGGCGGTAGGGATAATATTTTGCGATATCGCTATTAATTTCATGTTTTTCATTAAGATATGAAATATTTCTCTTAACATTCTCCTCACGCCTCCCCCTCCTGTGATGTTATTTTCTTCACATCATTCTCTGGTACTTGCTGTCGGATCATCGAAATGATATTAGTAATTTTAACAAGGCGGCAGATGAATGTGCTAAAAAGTAATCTATTGTTAATTTTTTGTACAAAAAACCATCTTGCGGTCGCTGCTCAGTATGCCGGCTGATGAAATTAACGTAATTGACTGATAAATAACGATATTTTTACATCGATGTTTTATGGCAAACGCCTGTCACGCTGGCAAAACCGGCAATAAAAGAGAATTCGGTAACATATTTGCAAATTGCATTGGCGGAGGTGTTTACCTTTTGGTACTTTCCGCCGTTATCGTCTGCTGAATTATGTGCGCAAATGAGAATTATTTTTAATTAACTCATTTCGCCAGAACGACCCTCCAGCGAGGGCAACGAATCGACGTTAAGACTGCCGTTCGAGCGGTCGTAATAAATAAGTCGGTGATAGCAATCTGCCAATCGCAAACTCCTGCGTTGGACAGAACCCGAAAACGGGAAAAACAGGCTGGTTAAAAAACCAGTAATTATAATGACTGGAGTTACAACACAATGACCATCATCACTAAAAAGCGTTTAATCGCCGCGGGAGTGCTATCCGCACTGATCGCCGGCAATATGGCAATGGCAGCGGATGTCCCGGCTGGAGTGCAGCTGGCAGAGAAGCAAACCCTGGTACGTAATAGCGGCGCCGAGCCGCAATCGCTGGACCCAAATAAAATCGAAGGGGTGCCAGAGGCCAATATTAGCCGCGACCTGTTCGAAGGTTTGCTGAATACTTCGCCGAAAGATGGCCACCCGATCCCTGGCGTGGCGGAGAGCTGGGATAATAAAGATTTTAAAGTCTGGACCTTCCATCTGCGTAAAGATGCAAAATGGTCTAACGGCGAGCCGGTTACCGCCCAGGACTTCGTATACAGCTGGCAGCGTCTGGTGGATCCGAAAACAGCTTCTCCTTATGCCAGCTATCCGCAATATGGTCATATCGTTAACGTCGACGAAATCATTGACGGCAAGAAAGCGCCGAGCGAGCTGGGCGTAAAAGCCATTGACGACCACACGCTGGAAGTCACCCTCAGCGAACCGGTACCCTATTTTTATAAACTGCTGGTTAACCCGGCGATGTCTCCCGTCTACAAACCGGCCATCGAAAAATTTGGCGAAAAGTGGACGCAGCCTGGCAATATCGTTACCAACGGCGCGTATACTCTGAAAGACTGGGTGGTCAACGAGCGGATCGTGATGGAGCGTAACCCGCACTATTGGGATAATGCTAAAACCGTCATTAACACCGTTACCTGGCTGCCGACCTCTTCCGAAGTGACCTATGTTAACCGCTACCGCAGCGGTGAACTGGACATGACTTATAACCAGCTGCCGATCGAACTCTTCCAGAAGCTGAAAAAAGAGATCCCCAACGAGCTGCACGTTGACCCCTATCTGTGTACCTATTATTACGAAATCAACAACCAGAAGGCCCCGTTCACCGACGTGCGCGTGCGTACCGCGCTGAAGCTGGGTCTGGATCGCGATATTATTGCTAATAAGGTGAAAGGACAGGGCGATCTGCCGGCCTACGGCTACACCCCACCGTATACCGATGGCGCGAAGCTGAGCGAGCCGGAATGGTTTACCTGGTCGCAGGAAAAACGCAACGAAGAAGCGAAGAAACTGCTGGCCGAAGCCGGCTATAGCGCCGATAAACCGTTGACCTTCAACCTGCTGTATAACACCTCTGATTTGCACAAGAAGCTGGCGATTGCCGCCGCCTCGCTGTGGCGTAAAAACCTGGGCATTGACGTGAAGCTGGTCAACCAGGAGTGGAAAACGTTCCTCGATACCCGTCATCAGGGCACCTATGACGTGGCGCGTGCGGGCTGGTGCGCCGACTATAACGAGCCAACCTCTTTCCTGAACACCATGCTCTCTGACAGTTCAATGAACACCGCGCACTATAAGAGCCCGGCGTTCGACAAGATTATGGCTGAATCCGTAAAAGCATCCGATGAAGCGCAGCGCACGGCGGCCTATGCGAAAGCAGAGCAGCAGCTGGACAAAGACAGCGCGATCGTACCGGTCTATTACTACGTTAACGCCCGCCTGGTGAAACCGTGGGTCGGTGGCTATACCGGTAAAGACCCGATG
This sequence comes from Klebsiella sp. K47, assembly GCF_051858335.1. Taxonomy (NCBI): domain Bacteria; kingdom Pseudomonadati; phylum Pseudomonadota; class Gammaproteobacteria; order Enterobacterales; family Enterobacteriaceae; genus Klebsiella; species Klebsiella sp. K47. Next base: position 100,747 of record NZ_JBPYUI010000019.1, on the reverse strand, counting down.
GATAACGTCTATACCAAAGACCTCTACGTTATCAAACATTAATGGCAATACGTGGAGCGGGTCTCGGCTCGCTCCATCGTGTCTTATTTGAGAGCAGTGCAAAGGCACACGCCAGAAGGTACGGGCAATGTTAAAATTTATCTTACGTCGCTGTCTGGAAGCGATTCCGACGCTATTTATTCTTATCACCATCTCATTCTTCATGATGCGTCTGGCGCCGGGAAGTCCTTTTACCGGGGAACGCACGCTACCGCCGGAAGTCATGGCGAATATTGAAGCAAAATACCATTTAAACGACCCTATCATGACGCAGTACTTCAATTATCTGAAGCAGCTGGCGCATGGCGATTTTGGTCCCTCTTTTAAATACAAAGATTATTCCGTCAACGATCTGGTGGCCGCCAGCTTCCCGGTTTCAGCGAAACTGGGCTTCGCCGCCTTTTTACTGGCGGTGGTGATCGGCGTTGCCGCCGGGGTGATAGCCGCCCTGAAGCAAAATACCCGCTGGGACTACGCGGTGATGGGGGTAGCCATGACCGGCGTGGTTATTCCGAGCTTTGTGGTCGCGCCGCTGCTGGTGATGATCTTTGCCATTACCCTGCACTGGCTGCCGGGCGGCGGCTGGAACGGCGGGGCGCTGAAATTTATGATCCTGCCGATGGTGGCGCTTTCCCTGGCCTATATCGCCAGCATCGCGCGTATTACTCGCGGCTCAATGATTGAAGTGCTGCACTCTAACTTTATCCGCACCGCGCGGGCGAAGGGGCTGCCGATGCGTCGCATTATTCTGCGCCATGCGCTGAAGCCGGCGCTGCTGCCGGTGCTCTCCTATATGGGGCCAGCTTTCGTGGGCATCATCACCGGCTCAATGGTCATTGAAACCATTTACGGCCTGCCGGGGATCGGCCAGCTGTTCGTTAACGGGGCGCTTAACCGCGACTACTCGCTGGTGCTCAGCCTGACGATCCTCGTTGGCGCCCTGACTATCCTGTTCAACGCCATCGTTGACGTGCTGTACGCCGTTATCGATCCGAAGATTCGCTACTGAAGCCGGAGTTCGCCATGATGTTAAGTAAGAAAAATAGCGAGGCGCTGGAAAACTTCAGTGAGAAGCTGGAAGTGGAGGGGCGTAGCCTCTGGCAGGACGCGCGTCGCCGCTTTATGCATAACCGCGCCGCGGTGACCAGCCTGATTATGCTGGTGCTAATTGCGCTGTTCGTTACCTTCGCGCCGATGGTGTCGTCGTTCTCCTACTTCGATACCGACTGGGGCATGATGTCCAATGCCCCGGATATGGCCTCCGGCCACTACTTCGGAACCGACTCCTCCGGGCGCGATCTGCTGGTGCGCGTAGCGATCGGCGGGCGCATTTCGCTGATGGTCGGGGTGGCGGCGGCGCTGGTGGCGGTGATCCTCGGCACGCTGTACGGTTCGCTCTCCGGTTATCTCGGCGGCAAAGTGGATTCGGTGATGATGCGTCTGCTGGAGATCCTCAACTCCTTCCCGTTTATGTTCTTCGTCATCCTGCTGGTGACCTTTTTTGGTCAGAATATCCTGCTGATCTTTGTCGCCATCGGCATGGTGTCCTGGCTGGATATGGCGCGTATCGTGCGCGGGCAGACGCTGAGCCTGAAGCGCAAAGAGTTTATCGAAGCCGCGCAGGTCGGCGGGGTCTCGACGGCGAGCATCGTGCTGCGCCATATCGTCCCCAACGTGCTGGGGGTGGTGGTGGTGTATGCCTCGCTGCTGGTCCCCAGCATGATCCTCTTCGAATCCTTCCTCAGTTTCCTGGGACTGGGGACGCAGGAGCCGCTCAGCAGCTGGGGGGCATTGCTCAGCGATGGCGCCAACTCAATGGAAGTTTCGCCCTGGCTACTGTTGTTCCCGGCGGGTTTCCTGGTGGTGACCCTGTTCTGTTTCAACTTTATCGGCGATGGTCTGCGTGATGCCCTCGACCCGAAAGACCGCTAAGGAGCGCTGCCATGACCATGATTGAAACGGCAAAAGCGCCGCAAGCGCAGAGCCACAGCGGACTACTGCTGGACGTGAAAGATCTTCGCGTCACCTTTAAAACGCCGGATGGCGACGTCACCGCCGTCAATGATCTGAACTTCACCCTGCAGGCGGGCGAGACGCTCGGCATTGTGGGCGAATCCGGCTCCGGTAAATCGCAAACCGCCTTCGCCCTGATGGGACTGCTGGCGGCCAACGGTCGCATCGGGGGTTCCGCCACCTTTAACGGTCGGCAAATCCTCAATTTGCCCGAGCGTGAGCTGAACAAACTGCGCGCTGAACAAATCTCAATGATTTTCCAGGATCCGATGACCTCTCTTAACCCCTATATGCGGGTGGGCGAGCAGTTAATGGAAGTCCTGATGCTGCATAAAGGGCTGAGTAAAGCCGAAGCGTTTGAAGAGTCGGTGAAGATGCTCGACGCGGTAAAAATGCCGGAAGCGCGTAAGCGCATGAAAATGTTCCCGCACGAGTTCTCCGGGGGCATGCGTCAGCGCGTGATGATTGCCATGGCGCTGCTGTGCCGGCCCCGGCTGCTGATTGCGGATGAACCGACCACTGCCCTGGACGTTACCGTGCAGGCGCAGATCATGACGCTGTTGAATGAGCTTAAACGCGAATTCAACACGGCCATTATCATGATCACCCACGACCTTGGAGTGGTGGCAGGGATCTGCGATAAAGTGCTGGTGATGTACGCCGGGCGCACCATGGAGTACGGTCAGGCGCGCGATGTCTTCTATCAACCGTCGCACCCATACTCTATTGGGCTGTTGAATGCGGTTCCACGTCTGGATGCGGAAGGCGATGCGTTGTTGACCATTCCCGGCAACCCACCGAACCTGCTGCGATTGCCGAAAGGCTGTCCATTCCAGCCGCGCTGCCCGCATGCCATGGAGCAGTGCAGCAGCGCGCCGCCGCTGGAATCGTTCGCGCCAGGCCGCCTGCGCGCCTGCTTTAAACCGGTGGGGGATCTGCTATGAACGCCGTAACTGAACAACGAAAAGTCCTGCTCGAAATTGCCGACCTGAAGGTGCACTTCGATATCAAAGATGGCAAGCAGTGGTTCTGGCAGCCGTCGAAAACGCTGAAAGCGGTGGATGGCGTGACGCTGCGCCTTTACGAGGGGGAAACCCTCGGTGTGGTAGGGGAGTCGGGCTGCGGCAAATCGACCTTCGCCCGCGCCATTATTGGTCTGGTGAAAGCGACCGATGGCAAAGTGGCCTGGCTGGGTAAAGATCTGCTGGGCATGAAGCAGGAAGAGTGGCGCGACGTGCGCAGCGATATCCAGATGATCTTCCAGGATCCGCTGGCCTCGCTGAACCCGCGCATGACCATCGGAGAAATTATCGCCGAACCGCTGCGTACCTATCATCCGAAGATGCCCCGTCAGGAAGTGCGCGATCGCGTCAAAGCGATGATGATGAAAGTTGGATTGCTGCCCAACCTGATCAACCGCTATCCGCACGAGTTCTCCGGCGGACAGTGTCAGCGTATCGGCATCGCGCGGGCGCTGATCCTTGAGCCAAAGCTGATTATCTGCGATGAGCCGGTCTCCGCGCTTGACGTGTCGATTCAGGCGCAGGTCGTCAACCTGCTGCAGCAACTGCAGCGTGAGATGGGGCTATCGCTGATATTTATCGCTCACGATCTGGCGGTGGTTAAGCATATCTCCGATCGGGTTCTGGTAATGTATCTGGGCCATGCGGTGGAGCTGGGGACTTACGACGAGGTGTACCATAATCCGCTGCATCCCTATACCAAAGCGCTGATGTCGGCGGTGCCGATCCCCGATCCTGATCTCGAGAAAACGAAAACTATCCAACTGCTGGAAGGCGAATTACCCTCGCCGATTAATCCGCCCTCAGGCTGCGTATTCCGCACCCGCTGTCCGCTTGCCGGACCGGAGTGCGCCAAAACCCGCCCGGTGCTGGAAGGCAGTTTCCGCCATGCGGTTTCTTGCCTTAAGGTAGACCCGTTATAATCTCAGGGGCTGACGCAGGTCAGCCCTTTTTTTTGCGAGGTTAACGAAGTGGGTATGCTTTCTGCCGCTCGTCTGCGGCTTTATCATTTACTTTTCGATCAGAACCGACGTTCCGGCCGCCGCTTTGAAGGGCTGTGCGGACTTTTCGCCCTGCTCAGCGTACTGGTGATATTTATCGAGTCGGGACTGGGCACGCAATATCACCTGACATTAGATGAATGGCATATTTTCGTCTGGCTGGAGCTGCTGGTGACCGCGGTCTTTACCCTGGAATACCTGCTGCGTATCGCTACCTGGCCCAATCCGCTCCACTATATTTTCAGCTTTTGGGGGCTGATTGACCTGGCGACGATTTTACCGCTGTATGTGATGTGGCTATGGCCGGAAATTAGCCTCAATTATGTATTCGCCTGGCGGGCAATGCGGGCGATCCGCGCGCTGCGTATTCTCAAACTACTGCGCTTTATGCCTTCGCTCAACGTGTTCTGGCGAGCGATTGTCAGCGCGCGCCATCAGCTGATCCTGTTTTATTCGTTTATCGCCATTGTGATGGTGATTTTCGGCTCGTTAATGTATCTGATTGAGGGGCCGGAATACGGCTTTACCACGCTTAACGCCTCGGTCTATTGGGCCATCGTGACCATCACCACCGTCGGCTACGGAGACATCACGCCGCACACGCCGTTGGGTCGCATCCTGGCCTCCATTCTTATCCTGATCGGCTACTCCATTATTGCCATACCGACCGGACTTATCACCACGCATATGACCAGCGCCCTGAATCGTCGACGACAGCAGCGCCTGTGTCCGCAGTGTCAGCAGGGCGACCATGACGATAACGCCCGTTTCTGCCATGCCTGCGGTCATGCCTTGCCGAAGTAAGCTGGCGACATAAAAAAGCCTGCCGGGAGAACCGCGGCAGGCTTTTTACTGGATGTTAAAGGTTATTCACGCCACAGAATATGGCACAGCTTATGATCTTTCTCGCGGCACAGCAGAACGCGGGCGAAGATATCATTGATTTCCCCGCCGTCGGTATCCGCCAGACCAATCACCACTTCGGCGAAGAAATCCGGGTTGAGATCGTAATCCACATGCTCTTCCCAGTCTGCCGAAGGGTCGAACAGTTCGGCGCCGCCGCGCTCCTCAAACTGCAGGTTAAACAGAATGATGTCCGCCGGGTCGAGATTGTCGGCCGCCAGTTCGAGGAAGATATCGTAAGCCTGCTCGAGCGTTTCGTCTTCGGTCAGGCGGTTGTTTAAATCCATATCCATGATTGCTACTCATTCGGTATCTGATGGGCACGTTTTACAGCAACGGGCTGAAGAAGTAAAACAGTCGCTCGGCGATCCGCTGCCACAGCGGACGTTTTAACCAGAGACGGGCATCCAGCAGGCGCGAGCGCGAGATATAATCATCCTGAACCGCCGCCAGATCGCTGCCGAAACCGGCGTCATCGATGACCAGGGTAATCTCGAAGTTGAGCCACAGGCTGCGCATATCCAGGTTGACGGTCCCCACCAGACTTAGCTCGCCATCGACCAGCACGCTCTTGGTATGCAACAGTCCGCCCTCAAACTGATAGATTTTGACCCCGGCCGCCAGCAGCTCGGTGAAGAAGGCCCGGCTGGCCCAGCCTACCAGCAGCGAATCGTTCTTGCGCGGTAAAATAATGCTCACGTCAACGCCGCGCTGGGCGGCGGTACAGATCGCATGCAGCAGGTCGTCGCTGGGTACGAAGTAGGGGGTGGTCATGATCAGATGCTCTTTCGCCGCATAGGCGGCGGTGAGGAGAGCCTGATGAATCAGATCTTCCGGAAAGCCCGGTCCGGAGGCGATCGTGTGAATAGTATGTCCGCTGGCCTCTTCGAACGGCATGATATTGACGTCCGGCGGCGGCGGCAGAATGCGCTTGCCGGTCTCTATTTCCCAGTCGCAGGAGTAGACGATGCCCATCGAGGTCGCCACCGGGCCTTCCATTCGCGCCATTAGATCAATCCACTGTCCGACTCCTGAGTCCTGTTTAAAGTAGCGCGGATCGACCATATTCATGCTGCCGGTGTAGGCGATATAGTTATCGATCATCACCATTTTACGATGCTGACGCAGGTCCATCCGGCGCAGGAATACGCGCATCAGGTTAACCTTAAGAGCTTCGACGACTTCAATACCGGCGTTACGCATCATCGCCGCCCATGGGCTGCGGAAAAAGGCCACGCTGCCCGCGGAGTCGAGCATTAGCCGACAGTGAACCCCGCGGCGAGCGGCGGCCATCAGCGATTCAGCGACGCTGTCGGCCATGCCGCCGGGCTGCCAGATATAAAAGACCATCTCTATGTTGTGACGGGCCAGCTGAATATCGCGGATCAGGGCCTGCATCACGTCGTCAGATTCCGTCAGCAGCTGTAGCTGGTTGCCTTTTACGCCGCCAATGCCCTGACGCCGTTCGCACAGCTTGAACAGGGATTCGGCCACCGGGCTGTTATCTTCCGCGAAGATATGTTTGCAGGCTTTGAGGTCGTTTAGCCACTTGGCCGTCGAGGGCCACATCGCCCTGGCGCGCTCGGCCCGACGCTTGCCGAGATGCAGCTCGCCAAAGGAGAGATAGGCGATGATCCCCACCAGCGGCAGGATATAAATGATCAGCAACCATGCCATGGCGGACGGGACAGCGCGGCGTTTCATTAGAATTCGTAATGTTACACCGGCGATCAACAGCCAGTACCCCAGAATGACCAGCCAGTTCACCACCGTGTAAAAGGTTGTCATAGATGTAAAATCCTTTTGAATGACGATATGTGATGAGTTTACGCATCAGTATTTTTCTGGCAAATAAAAACGCAGCGAAAGCGGTAGTCAGTTGCTGGCAGAGGTTTATAATGGGGGCTGTTTTCACTCGTAGAGTCGTTGCAATGAAGCGTAGTAGAACGGAAGTAGGGCGCTGGCGCATGCTGAGACAGGTGAATCGCCGTAAAGCGCGCTGGCTGGAAGCCCAATCGCGCCGCAATATGCGGATCCTCGCTATCAGGAAGGGACTGGTGAAACGGCAGCGTCATGCCCTGCTGTTTATCTTCCCTGACAGCTAAGCGAGCAGGCAAACGGCACCGTACGCGGTGCCGTTGTCGTTTTCTCTCTGCGCTAAATTCCCGTTGCACATCGCCATAGGGCAATGATGGTTTTTCTTGCTGCGATGCGACGACAAAACAGAGCTCCCGCCTCAGTGAAAAAGAGATGCTACGCCTGGCTTGTAATGACGGACGACAAGATCCAGAGCCAAGTCGTTTGCGGCGCGACAGGAATTAACCGTCAGATAGCATTTATTGCCGCTCAGGGTTTATTGCCGCTCAGGAAGGGCATGGCGTTGTTAAATGCTTAATGATATGACCGGCCAGCTGCGGTAACCAGGCGGGAACTGAGGGAATGAGAAAACAGACTCAGACAGGCAAGGGGGTTATTAAGCGGTCCAGCGCGTTGAAGCTCAATGAACCGACCGATCCTGACCATGAATAATCTGAGCCTGTTATATTATCCAGAGAGGCCATGCAATAAGCATCCTGAATAAAACGCAATCGTTGCGCCAGCTTTTACTTATTTTGCATAGGCTTCCGTGGATAACGTGATGGTGACGTTATCACTTACCGCCGGCACATATTTATCAAGCTTAAAGTCTGAACGTTTTATCACCCCGGTGGCATCAAATCCAATGGCCTCTTTTTTCACCATTGGGTGCATATCCTGCTTATTCAGGACGGCATGCAGGACCACCGGTTTGGTGATGCCTTTAATGGTCAAATTACCTTCCACATCATATTTATTGTCGCCTTTGCTTTCCACTTTGGTACTCTGGAAAGTGGCGTTGGGAAACGTTTTAACATCAAAATACTCTTTGCCTAAAAACTCATCCGTTAACGCCTTGACGTGAGCGTCAATGGTTTTCACTGGCAGCGTGACGTTCACCGAGGATTTCTCCGGATTCTCTTTATCAAAGGCCAGTTTCCCTGAAACATCAGAGATATAGGCGGTAGGGTTTGAGAAGCCGAAATGGTTCCAGGAGATCACAACCGAGGTATGCTGTGGATCAAGACTGTATTCCTTAGCCGCGGCTTGCGACACAGGAATATATAAGGCAAGTACAGAAAGCAATGCGGTTTTTTTCAGGGTATTCACACAATAATCCTCAAAATCGGCAGGTACATAAATGTTAGCCCAAAAAAATACAGGGCTTATTGAAAACATTTGTTATTCCCTTTCAAATTTTTTAATCAAGCAGTGATGCCCCTACTATCACTCTGCGTGAAGTTTACGCAACGAAATTAATAGGCTTTAAAAATGATGCTCAGCAACTTAACGCTGGCAGCGTAGTTAATATCCCTTTATGCCTGCCAGGTAAACCTTTGTCTGCAGGGGTGTTATTTCCACGTGCTTTCAAGCGGCTACGGTCCTGAATATAGCAAGAGGGGCTACGTTCGGTTCCGCGGCATCCGCAGTGGATGCCCAATAATATTTTTTTCGGGCTTTCATGCCTGTCGGGAAGCAACTATCTTTCAGTAATTATTTTCTTTCTATTGCACTGTAGATTTATAGGGCTATATCAGGATGTGCTGACATTAAATGCAAGCGCTAAATAACAACGCGATCCTCCCTAACAGCCTTACACAAGGTATTAGTAATTCACTATCACGCGCGGCGTCGATGTTTTGTCAGCATTTTCTATTGCCGAAAAAAGCGAGGCGATGGTCGATGATGGGGTAGCAGGAGAAGGAGCGTGCTCATCTTCCAGGCTTCTCAGGCGGATAACAGTCAACGCTTTCACGAGGTTAAAAAGGGCGACATTTCAATGTTGTGTACCAAAATGCGCCCTTCATTCTGATGACCTGGGTGTTTTTGTGGTTAGCCAGAAAAAGGAAAGGGTATTTTCAAAAAACCTTTTTGTATGGCTTAACAGAGACCTGGCGGTAAACCCCGGCGGCGATATACGGATCGTCATTGGCCCAGGCCTGGGCCGCTTCCAGCGATTCAAACTCGGCAATCACCGTTGAGCCGCTGAATCCTGCTGCGCCCGGTTCGTTACTGTCAACGGCCGGCATTGGCCCGGCGGTAAGCAGTCGGCCTTCATCGTGTAAGAGTTGTAAACGCGCGAGATGCGCGGGGCGAACCGACAGCCGCTTTTCCAGAGAATCGGCGATATCTTCAGCGTAGATAACGTAAAGCACGGCAAAGCTCCTTATCAATAATCAGGCGAATTACGTTAAGTTAAACAGCGATGGACTGCAATGCAAAGATGCGCTCTGGAGTGGAAAGCACTGCCGACGCAGCTTTTTTCTGCAAATGGCGGCAAAAATTGACTCAGGTTAAGACGCCTTATTGAATATGATTGCTATTTGCATTTAAAATCGGAGCATCATTTTTCAACAGAAACGACTATGAGCGCAATGACCCTTGATTTACCTCGCCGCTTTCCGTGGCCAACGCTGCTGTCCGTGGCTATCCACGGTGCCGTTGTGGCGGGGCTGCTTTATACCTCGGTACATCAGGTTATTGAACAGCCTTCTCCGACGCAGCCGATAGAGATCACAATGGTGGCGCCGGCCGATCTTGAGCCGCCTCCGGCGGCGCAGCCTGTCGTGGAGCCCGTTGTTGAACCCGAACCTGAGCCGGAGCCAGAGGTAGTGCCTGAACCGCCGAAAGAGGCGCCGGTGGTGATCCATAAACCGGAACCTAAGCCGAAGCCCAAACCTAAACCCAAGCCTAAGCCGGAGAAAAAGGTTGAACAGCCGAAGCGGGAAGTGAAGCCGGCTGCAGAGCCGCGTCCGGCCTCGCCGTTTGAAAACAACAATACGGCGCCGGCGCGTACAGCGCCAAGCACCTCGACCGCAGCGGCTAAACCCACCGTTACTGCTCCAAGCGGCCCGCGGGCGATCAGCCGCGTTCAGCCGTCCTATCCGGCGCGCGCTCAGGCGCTGCGCATAGAAGGTACGGTACGGGTGAAGTTTGACGTTTCGCCTGATGGCCGCATTGATAATCTGCAGATCCTCTCTGCTCAGCCGGCGAATATGTTCGAACGCGAGGTGAAAAGCGCGATGCGCAGATGGCGTTATCAGCAGGGAAGACCGGGTACCGGCGTAACGATGACCATCAAATTCCGCCTGAACGGCGTCGAGATTAACTGATAAAACGCTGCGGCGGACCGGCAAGGTCCGCCGTGAAGCTTGTTTAACGCATTTTCTCCATCAATACATCATCCAGCGCCTGCTGGGCCGTTACCAGGTGCTGGCCGCCAAACAAAATCGCTCTGTTCAGCAGAGTATAAAGCTGATAAATCGGCTGACGATCGAGAAAACCCGACGGCAGAGGCGAAACGGACTGATAGCCGTCATAGATTTGCGGGGGCTGTTCCGGATGCATCGGCAGCATGGCTAAATCGCACTCGCGGTCGCCCCAGTAGCAGGCGGGATCGAATATATAGGGGCCATCCGGCCCTAAGGCGCAGTTGCCGGACCACAGATCCCCGTGCAGCAGCGAAGGCTGCGGCTGATGGTTGGCCAGTCGCTGCTGTACCATATCGACTAAGGTATCGATATCGCCAAAGTGCAATCCCTTCTCCGCCGCGAGCTCCAGCTGCCAGCCGATACGCTGCTCGGCAAAAAAAACCGACCAGCGACGCTGCCAGGCGTTGGGCTGCGGCGTGGTGGAAAGATCGTTATCAAAATCCAGACCGAACTGCGGCTGATCGCTCCACTGATGGAGGTGGGCTAGCTGCTGGCCAAGCAGAAACGCATTGTGCGCATCCAGCGGACGGGGAGGGAGGTACTCCATGACCACGAAGCTATAGTCGCGATCGCTGCCGACGGCAAAGACCTGCGGTACGCGAACGGTTTTGCTTCGCGACAGCAGCTCCAGCTGATCGGACTCGGCGGTGAAGATAGGCAGAAGTTCCCGTTCGTCGCATTTCACGAAGTAATCTTTCCCGCCGAAGCGTAAATGCCAGGCGGAATGGATCTCTCCACCGGGCAGCTCGGTTTTCAGTTCGATTTCAGCGTCTTCGGTATGCCAATCGCGTAAAAGAGTACTGATTGCTTGCCACATGCTGTCTCTCCCCATGTTTTCCACCATATCATAAGGTTAGCGCATTACTACCGGGTAAACCTGGAACTGACGCACAACTGACGCTTTCCGTTGCGCTAAACGCACTTATTGAGCTTTTAACCACTCGGCGAATGTGGCCACAGCGATTTCCGCCGGGCGGCCAAGGGCCGCTTCCGCCAGGCCGGCGCTGAGGGCCTTAACTTCCTCGGCCGTCTGGCCGCTCAGCAGGCCGAAGGTGTTGGTACCCAGCTCATGGGGCGTGCCCTCTTCATCATTAAGCGTCAGTACAAACCCGGCACGGGTAAAATGGTTGCTTACCTCATTGATCTCCGTCAGCGCCTGTTCATGGAAGGTCACGCTGACGACCCAGGCGGTAATCTCATTGCTCATCTCTACACCCCGTTGTTATGCATGGCCTTTCCAGCATAGACCATTCTGCTTATATTGTGATTCCCCTCCGCCGGCGCGGAGGGGGCAGGGAAGATCAACGCCCGCAGAGATAATCATAGATTTTTTGCGTATTGGCCCGCGAGCAGAGGCGGGTGCCCTGGTTGATGGTCGCGGCGCTACCGGCGGCGACGCCAAAGCGTACCATGTCTTCAAGGCTGGCGTTTTCCGCCAGACGCAAGGTCATGGCGCCCACCATGCTGTCGCCAGCGCCGACGGTGCTCTGGCTTTTCATCGGTGGCGGCACTACCTGAACGCTGCCGCTGGCGTCCACGCCTAATGCCCCCTGCGGACCCAGGGAGACCACCACCCGGCGCACTTTACCGGACTGGATCAACGACTGAGCGGCAAGGCGCACGTCATCGGGTTGGCTGAGATCGCGCTGCACGAGGGCGCTAAGCTCTTTCTGGTTCGGTTTCACCAGCTCAATATTGCCGACGTCCAGCGCGGCGGCCAGCGCATCGCCGGAACTGTCAATGATGCAGCGCAGTCCCTGCTGTTGCGCATTTTTCACCAGCTGCATCAGATTATCGACGCTAATACCTGGCGGCAGGCTGCCGCTGACCACCAGCAGAGAGCCGGGTTCGATAGTCAGAACCTTCTCTTCCAGACGGCGGAATTCATCGTCCGTCAGTGCCGCGCCGGGCATAACGAAGCGATACTGTTCGCCGCTGGCGGCCACGTGGACGTGCAGGTTTTGCCGCGTCCAGTCGCGGGTTTCGACTGTCTCGACCGGCACCTGCTCATCGGCCAGCAGGGCGGCAAGATGCTCGCCGGTAGCGCCACCGACCGGGAAAATGGCGGTGGCTTTGCCGCCGAGAAAGGTCACGGCGCGGGCCACATTGATCCCGCCGCCGCCAGGTTCAAATACCGGCGCGCTGCAGCGAAGTTTGCCTTCCGGGTAGATCTGTGGGGTTTGCGTGGCGCTATCCAGCGAGGGGGCCAGCGTGAGCGTGTAAATTTTGGTCATTCCTTCTCCTCCTTAATACGGCGACTGTCGTTAATTTAAGCATGGCACGATGACTCGGGGAGGGAAAGTCCAGTTCCTGACAGTTTTGCAAAGATGCCTCTATTTTCATTATGAAATAAAGATTGTTTCCGGAGCTGTCTTATTCAAAAAACGAAAGAGTAAGTGATTGCTATGTTATTCGTGCTTTTTTATAATTTGCTACCTTTCTTAGGACCTGCACTCCGCGATCCTCGCGAAAGTTTCCGGGACCCTCAGGTCTCTTTTATGTTGTACGGACGCTAAATTCAATGAGCCGGCGAGATTATGCCTGTTCATCATTTGTACTGTCCTAAAAAAATGTATTTTAGAGAGTTATAATGAAGCTTTTAAAGACAGTACCCGCAGCGGTTATGCTGGCGGGGGGGCTTTTTGCGTCTGTTGGCGCAATGGCCGATGATTCTGTATTTACCGTCATGGATGACCCTTCCGCTGCCAAAAAACCGTTCGAAGGGGTGGTTAACGCAGGCTACCTGGCGCAGTCCGGCAACACCAAGAGCTCTTCGATGACGGCGGATTCCACCCTGACCTGGTATGGTAATACCACCGCCTGGTCGCTGTGGGGCAACGCCAGCAACACATCGTCCAATGATGAGCGATCCTCAGAAAAATATGCTGTCGGCGGACGTAGCCGCTACAACCTGACCGATATGAACTATGTCTTTGGTCAGGGTAGCTGGCTAACTGACCGCTACAACGGCTATCAACAGCGCGATGTTGTGACGGCGGGCTATGGTCGTCAGATCCTCAACGGGCCGGTGCACAGTCTGCGGTTTGAATTCGGTCCTGGCGTTCGCTATGACGAATATACCGACGGGGATACTGATACCCAGCCGCTGGGTTATGCTTCGGGTACCTGGGCCTGGCAGATGACCGATAACGCCAAATTTTCGCAAGGGGTATCGGTGTTCGGCGCCGAGGATACCACGGTCAACTCAGAGAGCGCGTTAAACGTGGCGATTAACGCCCATTTCGCCCTGAAGGTCGCCTACAACGTGACCTGGAACTCTGAGCCGCCTGCGTCCGCGCCGGAGCATACCGATCGCCGGACCTCGCTCTCCCTCGGGTATAAGATGTAATATTTCAGGCCGGGTTTTCCCCGGCCTGTTCGTTTTGGTTTTAGCAATTAGTGATATTATTTTTTCTGGCCGTTCGTTTTACTTTTTGTAAAAAGGAAATAGCCCTCCATTTTTTCTCCATTATTCACGGGCGCCTGACAAATATTCATTCTATTTGACACAAATAGCTAAATATTCGACGGACAAATATGTGATCTGGATCTATACTAACAACCACTGACCGGAGGGCGACATTGCCCGGTCTGTTTTCCGTAATAAGAGAATTAACATCATGAAAAACAATCGATATACCATCGCAGCCCTGGCGCTGTGCGTGCTTTCTTTTGGCGCATCAGCCGCCACGCCCGTTCCGCCATCGGGTCATCAGGATCATACCCAGGTAGGTATCGCCAAAGCCTCTGACGTTGAGGCTGGTTCGAATATTGCGCCCGGCGCCCCTACCACCGGAAAATCCATGAACGACGCCTTTAATGTGCATACGCTGGTGGCCGGCGAGTGGTCTTAATATTGCAGGCTATCGTTTCGCGAGCGGTCTAATAAGCCGGGTTAAGTGGTACCGGTTTAATGGCCCGCGGTATACATTCAGCAGGCAATATCTCCACGTCTCTTTTATCATGTCCGAATAATATCGTCCGGCGCCATTGGCCAATATTACCGCGCCACATCGCTTATATTCTGCTTTTTTATCCGTGGCCCTCTTGTTTTCTCCGCATTCCGCCATCATTTATGCTGTCGCGGCTTTAATCACGTACCAATGATGTGTAAACTACTCCCCGGTGTTATCAGCAGGCGGTTGCAGGGGGGAGCGATCGTTCCGGTCGTGCTCCTATTTTCGCAGAGTGAAGCGGGAACTGCGCCTTAACCTGATGATAATTATGATTATATAGTTTTGTATGTGCTCTTTCGTGCGGGGCACCACTGCAAATAAGGACATAAAATGCCTGTAATTACGCTTCCTGATGGCAGCCAACGCCATTTTGACCACGCAGTTAGTCCGATGGATGTCGCGCTGGATATCGGTCCAGGCCTGGCGAAAGCCACCATTGCCGGGCGGGTAAACGGTGAACTGGTAGACGCCTGTGACCCGATCGAATCCGATTCCACTCTCTCTATCATCACCGCGAAAGATGAAGAAGGGCTGGAGATCATTCGTCACTCCTGCGCGCACCTGTTAGGCCATGCCATCAAACAGCTGTGGCCCAACACCAAAATGGCTATCGGTCCGGTTGTCGATAATGGTTTCTACTATGACGTAGACCTCGACCATACCCTGACCCAGGAAGATATCGACGCGCTCGAAAAACGTATGCATGAGCTCGCCGAGAAAAACTACGACGTTATCAAGAAGAAAGTGAGCTGGCATGAAGCGCGTGAAACCTTCGTGAAACGCGGCGAAAGCTATAAAGTTTCTATTCTTGATGAAAACATTGCCCATGATGACAAGCCTGGCCTGTATCATCATGAAGAATATATCGATATGTGCCGCGGTCCGCACGTACCGAACATGCGCTTCTGCCATCACTTTAAGCTGATGAAAACCGCCGGCGCCTACTGGCGCGGCGACAGCAACAATAAAATGTTGCAGCGTATCTACGGCACCGCGTGGGCAGATAAAAAAGCGCTGAATGCCTACCTGCAGCGTCTGGAAGAAGCCGCCAAGCGTGACCACCGTAAAATCGGTAAGCAGCTCGACCTGTATCACATGCAGGAAGAGGCGCCGGGGATGGTGTTCTGGCACAATGACGGCTGGACCATCTTCCGTGAACTGGAAACGTTTGTTCGTTCTAAACTGAAAGAGTACCAGTATCAGGAAGTAAAAGGTCCGTTCATGATGGACCGTGTGCTGTGGGAAAAAACCGGCCACTGGGACAACTACAAAGATGCGATGTTCACCACCTCTTCTGAGAACCGTGAATACTGTATCAAGCCGATGAACTGCCCGGGTCACGTGCAGATCTTCAACCAGGGGCTGAAATCCTACCGCGACCTGCCGCTGCGTATGGCGGAATTCGGTAGCTGCCACCGTAACGAACCGTCTGGCGCGCTGCATGGTCTGATGCGCGTGCGCGGCTTTACCCAGGATGATGCGCATATCTTCTGTACTGAAGATCAGGTTCGCGATGAAGTGAACGCCTGTATTCGTATGGTCTACGATATGTATAGCACCTTTGGCTTCGAGAAGATCGTCGTCAAACTGTCGACTCGCCCGGAAAAACGTATCGGTAGCGACGAGACCTGGGATCGCGCGGAAGCGGATCTGGCGGTGGCGCTGGAAGAAAATAACATCCCATTTGAATATCAACTGGGTGAAGGGGCGTTCTACGGCCCGAAAATTGAATTTACCCTGTATGACTGCCTCGATCGTGCATGGCAGTGCGGTACCGTACAGCTGGACTTTTCTCTGCCGCAGCGTTTAAGCGCCTCCTATGTGGGCGAAAACAACGAGCGTCAGGTGCCGGTCATGATTCACCGTGCGATTCTCGGTTCTCTGGAGCGCTTCATTGGCATCCTGACCGAAGAGTTCGCAGGCTTCTTCCCAACCTGGATTGCACCAGTGCAGGTAGTGGTCATGAATATTACCGATTCTCAGGCTGAATACGTTAACGAATTGACGCGTAAACTACAAAATGCGGGCATTCGTGTAAAAGCAGACTTGAGAAATGAGAAGATTGGCTTTAAAATCCGCGAGCACACTTTACGTCGTGTCCCGTATATGTTGGTCTGTGGCGACAAAGAAGTCGAAGCCGGCAAAGTGGCCGTGCGCACCCGTCGCGGTAAAGACCTCGGCAGCATGGACGTAAATGAAGTGATCGAGAAGCTGCAACAAGAGATTCGCAGCCGCAGTCTTCAACAACTGGAGGAATAAGGTATTAAAGGCGGAAAACGAGTTCAAACGGCACGTCCGAATCGTATTAATGGCGAGATTCGCGCCCAGGAAGTTCGCTTAACAGGTCTGGAAGGTGAGCAGCTGGGAATTGTGAGTCTGAGAGAAGCTATCGAAAAGGCTGAAGAGGCTGGAGTAGATTTAGTTGAAATCAGCCCTAACGCCGAGCCGCCAGTTTGTCGTATCATGGACTACGGCAAGTTCCTTTATGAAAAGAGTAAGTCTTCTAAGGAACAGAAGAAGAAGCAGAAAGTTATCCAGGTTAAGGAAATTAAATTCCGCCCTGGTACTGATGAAGGTGACTATCAGGTAAAACTCCGCAGCCTGATTCGCTTTCTCGAAGATGGCGATAAGGCCAAGATCACGCTGCGTTTCCGCGGTCGTGAGATGGCCCACCAGCAGATCGGTATGGAAGTGCTTAACCGCGTGAAAGACGATCTGGTTGAACTGGCAGTAGTCGAATCCTTCCCAACGAAGATCGAAGGCCGCCAGATGATCATGGTGCTCGCTCCTAAGAAGAAACAGTAAGGCCATCAAGAAACATTTCCGGTGGGCTTCGGCTCACTGGTTTTGTTCGCCTTTGTTTCGTTTATTAACAATGCGAAGTGGAAGTTATTAAAATGCCAAAAATTAAGACCGTACGCGGTGCTGCTAAGCGCTTCAAAAAAACCGGTAAAGGTGGTTTTAAGCACAAGCACGCTAACCTGCGTCACATTCTGACTAAAAAAGCTACCAAGCGTAAACGTCACCTGCGTCCGAAAGCCATGGTTTCCAAAGGCGATCTGGGCCTGGTTATCGCGTGCCTGCCGTACGCATAAGTCGTTAACGTTTAACTTTTTTAACTTAGAATAGATACAGGAGAGCACACATGGCTCGCGTAAAACGTGGTGTAATTGCACGTGCACGTCACAAGAAAATTTTGAAACAAGCTAAAGGCTACTACGGTGCGCGTTCTCGCGTATACCGCGTTGCCTTCCAGGCTGTTATCAAAGCTGGTCAGTACGCTTACCGTGACCGTCGTCAACGTAAACGTCAGTTCCGTCAACTGTGGATTGCACGTATCAACGCAGCAGCACGTCAGAACGGTATTTCTTACAGCAAATTCATCAATGGCCTGAAAAAAGCCTCTGTTGAAATCGACCGTAAGATCCTGGCTGACATCGCTGTATTCGACAAAGTAGCGTTCACCGCTCTGGTCGAAAAAGCGAAAGCAGCTCTGGCATAAGCCAGTTGAAAGAGGGAGCTTGTCTCCCTCTTTTCGTTTCAACACCATCAATACATTGACTTTTATCGGCGCAGGCTTTTCAATACAGCTCTGACGTTTCTTACCAGACAAGGTAATGCAAGCATGAATGCTGCTATTTTCCGCTTCTTTTTTTACTTTAGCACCTGAACTCAGGGGGCTTGCGCGTGAAAGAAGAAACGGAAAACAGCGCCAGAAAGCCTCCCCTGTGGAGGCTTTTTTCGTATATGAATTCGGAATATTAATTTCACTATAACCGGTGTCTGCACCGACATAATGAGGAAAACCATGTCACATCTCGCAGAGCTGGTTGCCAGTGCCAAGGCAGCCATTAACGAGGCATCAGATGTTGCTGCGCTGGACAACGTCCGCGTGGAATACCTGGGTAAAAAAGGGCATCTGACCCTGCAAATGACCACCCTGCGTGAGCTGCCGGCGGAAGAGCGTCCGGCAGCCGGTGCGGTCATCAACGAGGCGAAAGAGCAGGTGCAGCAGGCGCTGAACGCGCGTAAAGCTGAACTGGAAGGCGCAGCGCTGAATGCGCGTCTGGCCGCAGAGACCATTGACGTCTCGCTGCCGGGTCGCCGCATTGAAAACGGCGGCCTGCATCCGGTTACTCGCACCATCGACCGTATTGAAAGTTTCTTCGGTGAGCTCGGCTTTACCGTGGCGACGGGCCCGGAAATCGAAGACGATTACCACAACTTCGATGCGCTGAATATTCCGGGTCACCATCCGGCGCGCGCTGACCACGACACTTTCTGGTTCGATGCCACTCGCCTGCTGCGTACGCAGACCTCCGGCGTGCAGATCCGCACCATGGAAAACCAGCAGCCGCCTATCCGTATTATCGCGCCGGGCCGCGTCTATCGTAACGACTACGATCAGACCCATACCCCGATGTTCCATCAGATGGAAGGTCTGATCGTTGATAAAAATATCAGCTTCACCAACCTGAAAGGGACGCTGCACGACTTCCTGAACAACTTCTTTGAAGAAGATCTGCAGGTCCGCTTCCGTCCGTCCTACTTCCCGTTCACCGAACCGTCTGCGGAAGTTGACGTGATGGGTAAAAACGGCAAATGGCTGGAAGTGCTGGGCTGCGGGATGGTGCACCCGAACGTGCTGCGTAACGTGGGTATCGATCCGGAAGTCTACTCCGGCTTCGCCTTCGGCATGGGCATGGAGCGTCTGACCATGCTGCGCTATGGCGTCACCGATCTGCGCGCGTTCTTCGAAAACGATCTGCGTTTCCTCAAACAGTTTAAATAAGGGCAGGACAGAACAATGAAATTCAGTGAACTGTGGTTACGCGAATGGGTTAACCCGGCGATCGACAGCGAAGCGCTTTCCGATCAGATCACCATGGCGGGCCTCGAAGTAGATGGCGTTGAGCCGGTCGCCGGCAGCTTCAACGGCGTCGTAGTCGGGGAAGTGGTGGAGTGCGGTCAGCACCCGAACGCCGACAAACTGCGCGTCACCAAAGTCAACGTCGGCGGCGAACGCCTGCTGGACATCGTCTGCGGCGCGCCAAACTGCCGTCAGGGGCTAAAGGTCGCGGTAGCCACCATCGGCGCCGTGCTGCCGGGCGATTTCAAAATCAAGGCCGCGAAGTTGCGCGGCGAGCCGTCTGAGGGGATGCTGTGCTCCTTCTCCGAGCTGGGTATTTCCGACGACCATAGCGGTATCATCGAGCTGCCGGCAGATGCGTCCATCGGCACCGATATTCGCGAATACCTCAAGCTTGACGATAACACCATCGAAATCAGCGTCACGCCAAACCGCGCCGACTGCCTGGGCATCATTGGCGTGGCGCGCGATGTCGCTGTCCTGAACAAAGCGCCGCTGAACGCGCCGGAAATCACGCCGGTTGCCGCGACGATTGACGACGTGCTGCCGATTCAGGTTGACGCGCCGCAGGCTTGCCCGCGCTATCTGGGGCGCGTGGTGAAAGGTATCAACGTCAAAGCGCCGACGCCGCTGTGGATGAAAGAGAAGCTGCGCCGCTGCGGGATCCGCTCCATCGACGCGGTGGTTGACGTGACCAACTATGTGCTGCTTGAGCTGGGCCAGCCGATGCACGCCTTTGACCGCGACCGTATTGAAGGCGGGATCGTGGTGCGCATGGCGAAAGAAGGGGAAACCCTGGTCCTGCTCGATGGCTCTGAAGCAAAGCTCGACAGCGACACGCTGGTCATTGCAGACCATAACAAAGCGCTGGCGATGGGGGGGATCTTCGGCGGGGAACACTCCGGCGTTAACGACGAAACCCAAAACGTGCTGCTGGAATGCGCGTTCTTCAGCCCGCTGTCCATTACCGGCCGCGCGCGCCGTCATGGCCTGCACACCGATGCCTCTCACCGCTATGAGCGCGGCGTCGATCCGGCCCTGCAGTATAAAGCGCTGGAGCGTGCAACCCGTCTGCTGATCGACCTCTGCGGCGGTGAAGCCGGCCCGGTCATTGACGTTACCAGCAAAGAGAATCTACCAACACGCGCCACCATTACGCTGCGTCGCAGCAAGCTGGATCGCCTGATTGGCCACCATATCGCTGACGCGCAGGTCACCGACATTCTGCAGCGCCTCGGCTGCGAAGTGACGGTTGGCGAGGGCGAATGGCAGGCGGTTGCGCCGAGCTGGCGTTTCGACATGGAGATCGAAGAAGATCTGGTTGAAGAAGTGGCTCGCGTTTACGGCTACAACAACATTCCTGACGAGCCGGTGCAGGCGGGTCTGATCATGGGAACCCACCGCGAAGCGGACCTGTCGCTGAAGCGCGTGAAAACGCTGCTGAACGACAAAGGCTATCAGGAAGTGATCACCTACAGCTTCGTCGACCCGAAAGTCCAGCAGCTGATCCACGCCGGGGAAGAGGCGCTGATCCTGCCAAGCCCGATCTCCAGCGAAATGTCGGCGATGCGCCTGTCGCTGTGGACCGGCCTGCTGGGCACCGTGGTCTACAACCAGAACCGTCAGCAGAGCCGGGTGCGCATCTTTGAGAGCGGCCTGCGCTTTGTGCCGGACACCAATGCGCCGCTGGGCATTCGTCAGGATGTGATGCTGGCCGGGGCGATCTGCGGCAACCGCTACGAAGAGCACTGGACACTGGCGAAAGAGACGGTCGATTTCTATGATCTGAAAGGCGATCTGGAAGCCGTTCTGGATTTAACCGGAAAATTGGCGGATATCGAATTCCGTGCTGAAGCGACCACCGCGCTGCATCCGGGACAATCCGCAGCGATTTATCTTAAAGGTGAACGCATTGGTTTCATTGGGGTTGTTCATCCTGAGCTGGAACGTAAACTGGATCTGAACGGTCGCACTCTGGTGTTCGAACTGGAGTGGAACAAGCTCGCAGACCGCGTGGTGCCTCAGGCGCGCGATATTTCCCGCTTCCCGGCGAACCGTCGCGACATCGCGGTGCTGGTCGCGGAAAACGTGGCTGCCGCCGATGTTTTAGCCGAATGTAAGAAAGTTGGCGTAAATCAGGTAGTTGGCGTAAACTTATTTGACGTGTACCGTGGTAAGGGTGTGGCGGAAGGGTATAAGAGCCTTGCGATTAGCCTGATCCTGCAGGATACCAGCCGTACACTCGAAGAAGAGGAGATTGCCGCTACCGTTGCCAGATGTGTAGAGGCATTAAAAGAGCGATTCCAGGCATCATTGAGGGATTGAACCTATGGCGCTTACAAAAGCTGAAATGTCAGAATATCTGTTTGATAAGCTTGGGCTTAGCAAGCGGGATGCCAAAGAACTGGTCGAGTTGTTTTTCGAAGAGATCCGTCGTGCTCTGGAAAACGGAGAACAGGTCAAACTCTCCGGGTTCGGCAACTTCGATTTGCGGGATAAAAACCAACGCCCGGGACGTAACCCGAAGACGGGGGAGGATATTCCCATTACAGCCCGGCGCGTGGTGACCTTCAGACCCGGTCAGAAGCTGAAAAGCCGTGTCGAAAACGCGTCGCCGAAAGACAAATAATCTGAACTAATTAAAAAGGCCGCATTGCGGCCTTTTTCTTTTCTGTCAATCTTTACGCTTTGACGGCGGTGAGCATGATCTCCACCAGGATTTCTGGTCGCGCCATCTCCGCCTGCACGGCCGCTCGTGCCGGGCTATAGCCTTCCGGCATCCATTGCACCCACACCTCATTGAATGCGGCAAAGTCACGCTCGATATTTTTCAACCAGATCTGCGCGGAGAGAATGTGCTGCTTATCGCTCCCGGCTGCGGCCAGCAGCGCGTCGATCTTCTCCAGTACTTCACGGGTTTGTAAAACGATATCGTCTTCATTGCTTTTTGGCGTCTGCCCGGAGAGGAACAGCAGATCGCCATACGCAACGCTGGCGGAAAGACGAGGTTGTGGATTATTGCGAATAATTGTCATGCGGTTTGTTTCCATGTGAGACCTTCTAAAGAAATGTCTGGCATCTGATTATCGATTAACGCGCCCAGCACCACCGCGCTGCCGGCGGCGAGAGTAAAGCCGAGGCTACCCTGGCCGAGGTTCATCCACAGGTTGGGGTAGCTGGCGCGTCCCAGCATCGGCGGGCCGGCTGGCGTTGACGGGCGCATGCCGGTCCAGACTTCGGCCTCGTCCAGCCCCTCCAGTTCAGGAAAGCTGCGGGCGACGATGTTCTTCAGCGCCTGAATGCGGCATTCGCGCAGTTCGTCGCCGTCGTAGCCGATGTCCACCATCGCCGCGATGCGCAGCTGTTGGCCAAGGCGGGCATAAACGATTTTGTGCCCGTAGTCGGTGACGCTGATGTCAGGGGCAATACCTGCTTTTTCAGGATAGGGCAGGGTCAGGCTGTACCCCTTCAGGGCGCACAGCGGCACGCGAACCCCCAGATGCCCAAGCAGAGAACCACTGCCGTTACCGGCGGCGACGACATACTCATCGCCGGTGAGGGTCCCCTGACTGGTCTCCAGGCTGCTGATGCGTCCCCCGCGCTTATGGAGTCGCCGCACCTCACACTGGGTCAGCAGGCTAAAGTCGCTGCTGGCATTGAGCTTGTCGAGCAGGGCAAGGCAGAACTGATGACAATCTGCCGTTTCATCGCCTGGCGAATAGATTCCGCCCTGCAGAGAAGGACTAATATGTTTGAGCGCCGGCTCCAGCTGCAGGCAGGCTTCAGCATTCAGCGCCTGCTGATACTGAGGATCAATCCCTTTTGCTGCTTTATTAAAATCATATTCGCGACGATGGATAATTAATTTTCCGCTGCGCCGCCAGTGGAAATCGGCAAGATTATCCTCATCCCGCCACGCCTGCATGACCTGACGGCTGAGCAGCGACAGGCGTAAAATATGGTCGCCATTCATTTTATTGGTCTGGTTATTACAGGCGCGCAGAAACTGCAGCAGCCAGCGCCACTGCTGGAGAGACATCCTGAGACGCATATTCAGCGGCGAATCGGCTTTGCCCATCCATTTCATTCCCTGCAGGGGAACGCCGCTGTCGGCAAGGGGGGCGACGTAGCGGTAACTTAATTGTCCGCCGTTGGCAAAACTGGTGGCGCTGCCCGGTTCGGCATTGCGCTCCAGTAATTGCACCTGATGGCCGCGCTTGATCAGTTCCCAGGCCGTGGCCAGACCGACCACGCCGCCGCCGATAATGACAATGCGTTTGTTCATAACCCGATATATCCACCGCTGATAAATTTATCGGGTTATGTCAAAGCATTTACCCCAGCGGCGCAATTGACTTTTTATGGTCAGGGTATAACCGCAGGTTAATCTCCTTGAGCTGCTGGCGCAGACGCTGGCAGAGAAAATCGACGAACTTTTGCGCCATCGGGCTCAGGGAAACGTCGGCCCGGCGTAACAGACAGAGGTTAATCGCCATCGGCGGCGTAATGGGATGGATCATCTCCGGGGCCAGGTTGTGCTGGGCGGAGAAGATATCAGTGATGCTGCAGCCCATGCCGCGCTTCACGAACTCGGTGGCCATATAGTAGGTCTGGACGTTTAGCCGGGTGGTGGAAAAGTCGCGACGGGTGGCGATGGCGGCAGAGAGCGAGTGCGGTCCCGGCGAGATCCAGCGCTGCTGGTCGATCTGGTCGATCTCCACCGCCCCCTGACGATAATGACGGTCGATGTACACCAGCGGTACTTCGGCAATCAGGGTGGTCAGGATCTCTCCCTGCTGCACCGGCTGTAGCGTCAGCGCCAAATCTATCTCGCGCAAATCCAGTTTTTTGACCAGCGTCTCGGTGTGCTCGGTAGTGAGCGTCATCACCAGGTTGCTGTTTTGCTGATAAAAGTCGGTCACCAGCTCCGGCACCAGGCTTAACCCCAGGCTTGGCAGACAGCCTAAAGTGATCTTGGCGCGCGGATCGCGAGCCAGGTTGTCGGCCAGCAGGCGCAGGTTGTCCAGGTCCTGATAAATGCTCTGCGCTTTTTCGAAAAGTGTGATCGCCTCGCTGGTCGGCAGCAGCTTGCCGCGCACCCGCTGAAACAGGGTAAAACCCAGCTTCATTTCGGCGCTTTTTAACGCTTTGCTGGCCGCGGGCTGGGAGATATTGAGCGCTTCCGCCGCCCGCGATAAAGAGCCGCAGGTCATGACGGCATAGAAGATTTCCAGATGACGCAGTTTCATGAACAGTTAACTCAGGGTTATAGCCTACCGATAAAAAGTCATTTTCTACTAACACTAAGTTAACATAGATTTAATCACCAATCAGCGCATTGGTTACATCTTGTGCTGTAGACCCCGCCCAATGGCGGCATATTACGCTCTCAGAATCGTTTCCTTTGTACCCAAACAAACCCTCAGGCCGCGGCCAATCAATAATGAAAAAGAGGGAGGATATTTTCTGAGCAGGCCCCCATACACCACCTGACCATCATGGTCGGATTGATTGGCATTAAGGAGTGTTATGAGTGACTCAACGCTCACAGGCAATGCGCCTGTCAGACAAAATATCACGCGGAAAAACGTTATTATTGGTCTGTTATTGCTGCTGTTCGTGTTGATCGCGCTGTGGTGCCACGGTCGACCAGGCAGCGAGCTTGGTCTGCTGGGATTTACGCCGCTGGTGGCGCTAGCGATATTATCGCTGATCGGCGTTGATATTGTGCTGGCGGTCATCTCCTCGATTATTATCGCCATGATAATGACCTCGACCGGCCTGCCGGAAATGGGCACGATGCTGGCGAAATCCACCGGGTCATTTATTGCCACCGTTGGGCTTATCATTATGCTCGGCGCCGGCGTGGGGGAAGTGGCCACCCGCACCGGCGCAGCGGTTGAGCTGGTAAAATTTGTCGTCCATCGCATCGGGTTGTCGAGTCAGACGCGGGTGAAATTCGGCATTGTGGCGTCATCGATTTTAATTTGCGGTTCGCTGGGCACTATGGCCGGTGGCAATGCCATTATCGTGGCAGTAATCATTCCGGTGGCGGCAGCGGTACGCTTGACGCCGCCAACGGTCGCCGCGCTGATGATGACCGCCGGTTCCGTTGGGCTGTTTACCGGGCCTTTCACCCCCAGTACCGTGACGATCCTCAGCCTCGGTGGGTTGAGCTACCCGGATTATCTGCTGTACGTTGGTCTGCCGATGAGCGCGGTCACGCTGCTGGCCGGCTGGGTAATGGCGGGACGGATCCAGAAGATGACCGAAGGCAAACTGCGCTATGACGTCGATCTCGCGGAAAAGCCGCAAGAGGATCTCAGCGCCGCGCAGCAGCGTCGGCGTAAATTAAGCGCGCTGGCCTTCGCGGCGACCATCATCGTGATGGCGATCGTTGGCGTGGTGATTAAAGCCGGCTTCAGCTTCGCGATAATCGTGATGCTGCTGGTGGCCCTGATGACCGGCCTGGTAGGCGGCCTGCGACCGACGCAGATCCTTCAGGCCCTGTATCACGGCTGCGGCCGCCTGGTGTGGATGTTTATTCTCTACTGGCTGTACAACCCGATCCTTGAGCTGATGGATGGCCTGCACGCCTATCAGGGGCTGCTGGAGTATACCCAACCGCTGCTGGAGGGGATCTCCCCGGCCTGGCTGTGCTTTAGCATCTTCGCGTTCAATATTATCGGCCATGTGCCCGGTGCGGCGGTGGCCCAGATGACCTTTACTCATAAAATCTTTGGCCCGATGCTGATGGCCGCCGGCGTGCCGCCCCAGGGGACCACCGCCGTGCTGCTGGCCTCATCCCAGGTGGACTGGTTCGGGCCGTTTCCCTCATCAGATATGTTCGGCCAGATGGGGCTGGCGCAGTCTACTCATCTGAAATATATGCTTTATAACGGCTGGGCAATCGTGGTGGCGAACATCATTCTCTTTGCGCTGCTGTTTCAGATTCTGGTGTGACGAACGACCGCAGACGCGGAGGAGATTTTCCTTCGCGTCGACGTTTGGTCGTGAGGTTTTCCTTTTCTCACCGCGACAGCCACCGTAAAATCAGCCTCTTGTTCCCCCTGCGTAATGGAATCTATGCTGACTCTCGCCCATCTTCAACAGCGCCGCAGCCGGCGTTGGCTCTTCGGATTAACGCTGTTGCTGCTGGTCACCCTGCTGATCAGCCTGTGCGCGGGGGAGCAATGGATCCCGCCCGGCGAGTGGCTCAGCGCCAAAGGCCAGCTGTTTATCTGGCAGATCCGCCTGCCGCGAACCCTGGCGGTGCTGCTGGTGGGGGCGGCGCTGGCGCTCTCCGGGGCGATTATGCAGGCGTTGTTTGAAAATCCGCTGGCGGAGCCGGGGCTGCTGGGGGTCTCCAACGGCGCGGGCGTCGGGCTGATTGCCGCCGTCCTGCTGGGCAAAGGAGTCTTGCCCGGCTGGGCGCTCGGCCTGTGTGCCATCTTTGGCGCGCTGCTGATCACTTTTATTCTGCTGCGTTTCGCCCGCCGCCATCTGTCTACCAGCCGTCTGCTGCTGGCGGGGGTGGCGCTGGGGATCATCTGCAGCGCCCTGATGACCTGGGCAGTCTACTTCTCCACCTCTTTTGACCTGCGTCAGCTAATGTACTGGATGATGGGCGGGTTTGGCGGCGTCGACTGGCAACAGCTGTGGCTGATGATAGCCCTCCTGCCGGTGCTCTGCTGGGTCTGTCTGCAGTCGCAACCCCTGAATTTACTGGCGCTGGGCGAAGTCTCCGCTCGTCAGCTTGGGCTGCCGCTGTGGCTGTGGCGCAAATTACTGGTGGTGGCGACCGGCTGGATGGTCGGCGTTAGCGTGGCGCTGGCGGGGGCGATTGGCTTTATCGGTCTGGTGATCCCGCATATTCTGCGGCTATGCGGCTTGAGCGATCACCGGGTGTTGCTCCCGGCCTGTATGCTGGCCGGGGCAAGCGCCTTGCTGGGGGCGGATATCATTGCCCGGCTGGCGCTTTCCGCCGCAGAGCTGCCGATTGGCGTGGTGACGGCGACCCTGGGCGCGCCGGTCTTTATCTGGTTGCTGCTGCGTTCGCGGGGGCGGGGATAGCGCGGCGCCGTCGGCAGGGACGGCGCCGGTTCAGGCTTACCAGCCTTTGATCGCGTCGCCTTTGTAGACTTCCTTCGCTTTTTCCGCGACTTCGCTGGTCTGGAAGGCGGCTTTTAATTCCTGAATTTTCTTGCTGTCCTTATTATCCTCGCGGGCGACTATCGCATTCACGTATGGGGAATCCGGCCCCTCCATAAACAGACCGTCGCGGGCGGCCGACAGGCCCGCCTGGGCGGAGAAGTTGGTGTTAATGATTGACAGGCTGACGTTCGGATCGTCAAGGGTACGGGTCAGCTGCGGGGTATCCACTTCAACAATTTTCAGCTGTTTCGGATTGTCGATGATATCCAGCGTGGTGGGTAAATAGCCGACGCCCGGTTTCAGCTTGAGTAACCCCTGCGCCTGAAGCAGCAGCAGGCTGCGGCCCAGGGTGGTGGTTTCATTAGAAATGGTCACCGTCGCCCCTTCGGGCAGTTCGCTGATATTTTTGATCCGGTGAGAATAGGCGGCGATAGGGAAGACAAAGGTTTTACCGACCACCGCAAATTTATAGCCGCGTTCTTTCGACTGCGCCTCAAGGTACGGCAGGGTCTGGAAGGCGTTGGCATCGACATCTTTGTTGTTCAGCGCTTCGTTGGGCAGCACATAATCATTGAAGGAGACCACTTCGACGTCGAGGTGGTATTTATCCTTCGCCACCTGCTCCACCACTTTCCAGATGGCTTCGTCCGGCCCGGTATTGATAGCGACTTTTACTTTATTATCTTCATCCGGGGAGCAGGCGCTCAGCAGGGCGACAGAGGTGGCGATTAACGCCAGGCTAAACAACTTCTTCATCACTAAAACTCTCTTAAATTAACAAGTAACGAAACCATATTACATTCATGGAACACTGTACACGGAAATGGTCGACGGCCCAATTGAGAGGATTTCATGTTGCCGGCGGCCAGCGAAGCGCTGTTACATCATGCGACAACTCGGGGGGAATGGCAGTAGAATGGCGGGCGCTGAATCCGCTACAGTAGAAAGGGATCACCTTCACCGGAAACCGGTTTATCCATTGAGGACAGGCTATGCAACATGACATTCTGAATACCGAAGTGACGACCATTGATGGCGAGAAAACTACCCTGGCATCCTTTGCCGGCAAGGTGCTGCTGATCGTCAATGTGGCCTCGAAATGCGGCCTGACGCCGCAGTATGAGCAACTCGAGGATCTGCAAAAGCAGTTTGCCGCCGAGGGCTTCAGCGTGCTGGGGTTCCCCTGCAACCAGTTCCTCGGCCAGGAGCCGGGCAGTGAAGAGGAGATTAAGACCTTCTGCAGCACTACCTACGGCGTCACCTTCCCGCTGTTTAGCAAAATTGACGTCAACGGCGAACATCGCGCGCCGCTCTATCAAAAACTGATTGCCGCCGCGCCGAAAGCGGTGGCCCCGGAAGGCAGCGGTTTTTATGAGCGGATGGCCAGCAAAGGCCGGGCGCCGCTGTATGTGGACGACATTCTGTGGAACTTCGAAAAATTCCTCGTCGATCGCCAGGGCAACGTCATTCAGCGCTTCTCTCCGGATATGACGCCGGACGATCCGCAGCTGGTGGCGGCGATTAAAGGAGCGCTGGCGCAATAATGTCGTTTCTGATGCAGCTACAGGATGTAGAAGCGGCGGGGCGCCTGGCCCCGTTTTCTGCGGCTTTTCGCGCCGGGGAGATTGTCCATCTGGTGGGGCCGAACGGCGCAGGGAAGAGCACGCTGCTGACCCGCATGGCGGGGCTGTCCGACGGCCCCGGCACGGTTCATTTTAACGGCCGGCTGCTTGACGAGTGGCCGGCGAGGGAGCTGGCGCGCCGTCGCGGATATCTGTGTCAACACCAGACCCCGCCGTTCGCCATGCCGGTATGGCACTACCTGGCGCTGCATATGCAGCAGCAGGGTGATAGCGCCCGTCTGAGCGATATCGCGGCCAGGCTTGGTCTGGACAATAAGCTGGGCCGTCCGGTCAATCAGCTGTCGGGCGGCGAGTGGCAGCGCGTGCGGCTGGCGGCAGTGATCCTGCAGATCGATCCCTTGAGTAATTCCGCGGGTCAGCTGCTGCTGCTGGATGAGCCGATGAACAGTCTGGATGTGGCCCAGCAGGCGGCGCTGGATCGGCTGTTACACGAGCTGAGCGCGGCGGGGATTGCTGTGGTGATGAGCAGCCACGATCTCAACCATACCCTGCGCCACGCCGGTCAGAGCTGGCTGCTCTGCCAGGGGGAAGCCATCGCCTGCGGGGAGACCGCCGAGGTGCTGAATGAGGAAAATTTAACCGCCGCCTATGCGATCCCGTTCCAGCGCGTTGAGGTGGCCGGTCATATTATGCTCATCGCGTCACAGTAGCACGCAGTTATCTTGTCACTATATTGATAAACAAGCTAAATTATTGCGATAGAGACTAGGGACAGAGGGATCATCTGAAATGCGCTTCTGGTTCATGTTGGCGGCGGCGTTAATTTTAGCCGGCTGCAGCAGCCATCGGGCACCGCCGCCGAATCCTCGGCTGGCTGACTCCATCACGGTGGTGGCGAATCTGAACGAGCAGCTGCGCAGCTGGCGCGGCGCACCGTATCGCTACGGCGGCATGACGCCGCGCGGCGTTGACTGCTCCGGCTTCGTGGTGCGCACGTTTCGCGATAAATTTGCCCTCCAGCTGCCGCGTGAAACCCGCGAGCAGGCGGAAATCGGCACCCGCATCGATAAGCGCGATCTGCTGCCCGGCGATCTGGTGTTCTTCAAAACCGGCTCAGGGGAGAGCGGTCTGCACGTTGGCATCTACGATACCGACAACCAGTTTATTCACGCCTCCACCAGCCAGGGCGTCACCCGTTCCTCGCTGGATAACGTCTACTGGAACAAAAAGTTCTGGCAGGCGCGGCGAATCTGACGTCATTCAGAAGCAAGAGGGAAGCGAACGCTTCCCTTTTTTATGCCGATAACCCTGCACTCCGCCCGTGTTAATCCGCTGTTCCAGGCACTACACTGGAGAGAGGAGGAACCATGACCCTTTCTTTTACCACCCACTGGCGGGATGAACTGCCGGACTTTTACACTTCCCTGTCACCAACGCCGTTGGATAACGCCCGACTCATCTGGCGCAACGCCCCGCTGGCGCAACAGCTGGGGGTGCCCGACGCCCTGTTTGCGCCTGAAAGCGGGGCCGGTGTCTGGGGCGGCGAAGCGCTGCTTCCGGGCATGTCGCCGCTGGCGCAGGTATATAGCGGCCATCAGTTTGGCGCCTGGGCCGGCCAGCTGGGCGACGGACGCGGGATCCTGCTCGGCGAGCAGCAGCTGGCGGATGGCCGCCGTTACGACTGGCATCTGAAAGGCGCCGGCCTGACTCCTTATTCGCGGATGGGGGACGGCCGCGCCGTGCTGCGCTCGACGATCCGGGAAAGTCTGGCGTCGGAGGCGATGCACGCTCTGGGGATCCCGACGACGCGCGCCCTGGCGATGGTGACCAGCGATACCCCGGTCTACCGCGAGCGCGTGGAGCCCGGCGCGATGCTGATGCGGGTGGCCGAGAGCCATGTCCGCTTCGGCCATTTCGAACATTTTTACTATCGCCGTGAGCCGCAGAAGGTCCAGCAACTGGCCGACTATGTTATTCGCCACCACTGGCCGCAGCTGCAGGATGAGGCGGATAAGTACCTGTTATGGTTCCGTGACATTGTCATGCGTACCGCGCAGACTATCGCCAGCTGGCAAACCGTGGGCTTTGCCCATGGGGTGATGAATACCGACAACATGTCGATTCTCGGTCTGACCATCGACTACGGCCCGTATGGCTTCCTTGACGATTTCCAACCGGACTTCATCTGCAACCACTCCGATTATCAGGGGCGCTACAGTTTTGAAAACCAGCCGGCGGTGGGGCTGTGGAATCTGCAGCGTCTCGCCCAATCGCTGTCGCCGTTTATCAGCGCTGAAGCGTTAAACGTGGCGCTGGATGAGTATCAGCACGCCTTGCTGACCGCTTATGGCCAGCGGATGCGCGATAAACTCGGCCTGTTCAGCCAGCAGAAAGGGGATAACGACCTGCTGGACGGGCTGTTTGCCCTGATGATCCGCGAGAAGAGCGACTATACCCGGACGTTCCGCCTGCTGAGCCACAGCGAACAGCTCAGCGCCGTTTCGCCGCTGCGCGATGAGTTTATCGACCGCGCGGCCTTTGACAGCTGGTTTGCCGGGTATCGTGCGCGGCTGCGTGATGAACAGGTGGACGACGCGCAGCGCCAGCAGAGGATG
Source organism: Klebsiella sp. K47 (assembly GCF_051858335.1). Taxonomy (NCBI): domain Bacteria; kingdom Pseudomonadati; phylum Pseudomonadota; class Gammaproteobacteria; order Enterobacterales; family Enterobacteriaceae; genus Klebsiella; species Klebsiella sp. K47. Next base: position 69,303 of record NZ_JBPYUI010000019.1, on the reverse strand, counting down.
CAGGGCGTGAATCCGGCGCTGGTGTTACGTAACTGGCTGGCGCAGCGGGCGATCGAGCAGGCTGAGGCGGGCGATATGGGCGAGCTGGAGCGCCTGCATGCCGCGCTGGCAGACCCCTTTACCGATCGCGAGGACGACTACGTCCGCCGCCCGCCGGACTGGGGGAAACGTCTGGAAGTCAGCTGCTCGAGCTAACTTGCCTCGCCCCGCGTTCAGCGGGGCGCTTACTTGGTCAGAATTAACTTCCCGGCGTGGGTCTGGCGCAGCAGATAGCGCTGGCCGCCATGCTCAATCACTACTCGTCCTTCGCTGCCTAACAGAACCCGACTGCTGATCTCTCTGTCCGTCGCCACGGGATAAGGGGCATTGTCTTTTGGTTTTTCAGCTGTGGCAGTGTTATCCATACGCGTCATAGCTCTCAAAATAAAAATCAAGGCAACAATGATAATCATTATCAATAATGTTGTTTTTGACGGCAAGCGTTATTTATCGTGTTACCGGATTTGGTAGGGGAGTCAGCGAAGAGAATTGCCCGCCGCAGGCGCGGCGGGCGGAGCGGTTACAGGCGTGTGGCGGTGGCCGCAGCCAGCTCGCTCAATAATCTTTCGCTGTCTTCCCAGCTCAGGCAGGGGTCGGTGATCGACTGGCCCCAGGTCAGCGGCTGGCCGGGGACCACTTTCTGAGTGCCTTCCTGCAGGAAGCTCTCTGCCATAATCCCGGCGATGGCGGTAGAGCCCGCGCGAATTTGCTGACAGATATCGGCGCACACTTCCAGCTGACGGCGGTGCTGCTTCTGGCAGTTGCCATGGCTGAAATCAACGACCAGCTGTTCCGGCAGATCGAATTCACGTAGCGCCTCGCCGGCGGCGGCGATATCCTCGGCGTGATAGTTTGGCCGTTTGCCGCCGCGCATAATAATATGCCCATACGGATTGCCGCTGGTCTGGTAAATCGTCATCTGCCCCTGCTTGTCCGGGGAGAGGAACATATGGCTGGCGCGGGAGGCGCGGATGGCGTCCACCGCGATGCGCGTATTGCCGTCGGTGCCGTTTTTAAATCCAACCGGGCAGGAGAGCGCTGAGGCCATTTCACGGTGGATCTGGCTTTCAGTGGTGCGCGCCCCGATGGCCCCCCAGCTGATGAGATCGGCGATAAACTGACCGGTCACCATATCGAGAAACTCGGTGGCCGTCGGTACCCCCAGCTCATTAACCTGCAGCAGCAGGCGCCGCGCCAGCTCAATTCCGTGGTTGACCCGGTAGCTGCCGTTGAGGTCCGGATCGGAGATTAAGCCTTTCCAGCCCACCACGGTACGCGGTTTTTCAAAGTAGGTGCGCATCACGATCTCCAGCTGCGGCTGGTAGCGCTCGCGCATGCCCTGCAGGCGGCGGGCATACTCCAGCGCCGCGTCGGTGTCGTGAATGGAGCAGGGGCCGATAATCACCAGCAGTCGGCGGTCTTCGCCGTTGAGGATTTTTTCAATTCGGCGGCGGGAGGCCGAGACGTGGGCAGCCACGTCGGCCGTCACGGGATGGCGCTGGGCCAGCTCCGCGGGCGTTACCAGGCTCTCAATGCGCGCGGTACGCAATTCGTCTGTTTTATTCATTGGGGTCTCAAAAATCTGTTTCTTCCGCGGCGAAAATGCCGGGAAGTGATGCGCATCACGATAAACCAATCCCTGCTTATTGCAAGAGCAGGGCATGATCCTGTATAGGCCACGGGTGATAGCATAAACAAATTTTTAATAATGTACTAGTGTATTAGTACATTCTGCGATTCAGCCCCATGATGTCCATGATTTTTGTCGCTATTTCCTCAACGGAATAGTTGGTGCTGTTCAGGCAGGGGATTTTATTCTTGCGATACAGGGCCTCCACTTCGGTCACTTCCATCCGACACTGGCGCAGCGAGGCGTAGCGGCTGTTCTCCCGGCGCTCCTCGCGGATCGCCGCCAGACGCTCCGGATTGATGGTCAGGCCGAACATCTTATGCTGCAGGGGTTTCAGCGAGGCCGGCAGCACCAGATTGTCCATATCGTCGGCGATAAACGGATAGTTGGCGGCGCGAATACCGTACTGCATGGCGAGATACAGACTGGTGGGTGTTTTGCCGCAGCGCGAGACGCCGAGGAGGATCACCTGCGCCTGGTCAAGGTTGCGCAGCGAGATGCCATCGTCATGGGCGAGGGTATAATCGATGGCGGCGATACGCGCATCGTATTTAATCAGGTTGCCGGGGTTGAGGCCGTGGGTGCGGTGGGCCACCGGCGTCGGGTCGAGGTTGAGCTCCTGCTGCAGCGGGGCCACCAGCGCCTGCACGATATCCTGACAAAAGCCTTCACTTTGCAGAATAATGTCGCGTATTTCCGGGATGACGATGGAGTAGAACACCAGCGGGCGAATACCCGTTTGCTGATAGATGGCGTCGATCTGCTCCTTTACCGCCCGCGCGCGGCTGATGTTTTCCACAAACGGCAGGGTTACGCTGCTGATGGCGACCGGGAATTGCGACATCACGGCATGCCCCAGCACCTCCGCCGTGATGGCGGTACCGTCAGAAATATAAAATACGTGGCGATCTACAGCACTTTCCATTTTGACCATCCGGTATAATGAGTTTAATTGCCTGAAAGCGGATATTAAATTTAAGCATATCCCTGTTTGATTTGTCTCTTGTTAAAATTGAAACGCTATTTTTGTTTTTTATGAAAAGGGTGGTTCATTTTCTTTTTGTCGCCGTTATTTCCAGCGTTTTTCATCAGAATTCCTAAAAATCATCAAGTTAGCAATATCGGGGGAACAGTCCGAAAAATGAAAAAATAATTTGCTTGAACGATTCACCGTTTTTTTCAGCTTCATAAATATGTCAGGATAATCCTGCAGTCGATCGTGAAATTTTTTTCACTGGTATTAAATCACAAAAGGATTGTCTCGATGTCCAACAATGGCTCGTCACCGCTGGTGCTTTGGTATAACCAACTCGGCATGAATGATGTAGACAGAGTTGGGGGCAAAAATGCCTCCCTTGGTGAAATGATTACGAATCTGTCCGGTATGGGTGTTTCCGTACCTAACGGGTTTGCCACCACCGCTGATGCTTTCAATCAGTTCCTGGACCAAAGCGGTGTTAACCAGCGCATCTATGCGCTGCTGGATGAAACCGACATTGACGACGTTTCCGCATTAGCGAAAGCGGGCGCGCAGATCCGACAGTGGATCATCGATACCCCCTTCCAGAGCGAACTGGAAAACGCGATTCGCGATGCTTATGACCTGCTGTCCGCCGATGACGCCGAGGCCTCATTCGCCGTGCGCTCTTCCGCCACCGCGGAAGATATGCCGGACGCCTCCTTCGCCGGGCAGCAAGAGACATTCCTCAACGTGCAGGGCTTTGACGCCGTGCTCGTTGCCGTGAAGCACGTGTTTGCTTCGCTGTTTAACGATCGCGCAATCTCCTACCGCGTGCATCAGGGTTACGATCACCGCGGCGTGGCGCTCTCCGCCGGGGTGCAGAGGATGGTCCGCTCCGATCTGGCCTCCTCCGGCGTCATGTTCTCCATCGATACCGAATCCGGCTTTGACCAGGTGGTGTTTATCACCTCGGCGTGGGGTTTGGGCGAGATGGTGGTGCAGGGCGCGGTGAACCCGGACGAATTCTACGTCCACAAACCGACGCTGGCCGCTGGCCGTCCGGCGATCGTGCGCCGCACCATGGGGTCGAAAAAGATCCGTATGGTTTACGCGCCGACCCAGGAGCACGGTAAACAGGTGCGTATCGAAGATGTGCCGCAGGCGCAGCGCGATATTTTCTCGTTAAGCAACGAGGAGGTGCAGGAGCTGGCGAAGCAGGCGGTGCAGATCGAGAAGCACTACGGCCGTCCGATGGATATCGAGTGGGCGAAAGATGGCCACACCGGTAAGCTATTTATCGTCCAGGCGCGTCCTGAAACCGTGCGTTCCCGCGGCCAGGTGATGGAGCGTTATACCCTCCACGCTCAGGGGCAGATCATCGCCGAAGGGCGCGCCATCGGCCACCGCATTGGCGCCGGTCCGGTCAAGGTGATCCATGATATCAGCGAGATGAATCGCATTGAGCCAGGCGACGTACTGGTTACCGACATGACCGACCCGGACTGGGAACCGATCATGAAAAAAGCCTCGGCGATTGTCACCAACCGCGGCGGGCGTACCTGTCACGCGGCGATTATCGCCCGTGAGCTGGGGATCCCGGCGGTGGTCGGCTGCGGCGATGCTACCGATCGCATTCAGGAAAATCAGAATGTCACCGTCTCCTGCGCCGAAGGCGACACCGGCTATGTCTACGCCGAGCTGCTCGACTTCAGCGTCAAGAGCTCCAGCGTCGGCGACATGCCGGATCTGCCGCTGAAGGTGATGATGAACGTCGGCAACCCGGATCGCGCGTTCGACTTCGCCTGCCTGCCGAACGAAGGCGTCGGTCTGGCGCGGCTGGAATTTATCATCAACCGTATGATTGGCGTTCATCCGCGCGCGCTGCTGGAGTTTGACGACCAGGAGCCGGGCCTGCAGAACGAAATCCGCGAGCTGATGAAAGGCTACGATTCGCCGAGAGAGTTCTACGTTGGCCGCCTGACCGAAGGGATCGCCACCCTCGGCGCCGCTTTCTATCCGAAACGGGTGATCGTGCGTCTGTCGGACTTCAAATCGAACGAATACGCCAACCTGGTGGGCGGCGAGCGCTATGAGCCGGAAGAAGAGAACCCGATGCTCGGCTTCCGCGGCGCCGGACGCTACGTTTCCGAAAGCTTCCGCGACTGCTTCGCCCTTGAGTGCGAAGCGATGAAGCGCGTGCGTAACGATATGGGACTGACCAACGTTGAAGTGATGGTCCCGTTCGTCCGTACCGTCGCCCAGGCGAAAGCGGTGGTCGAAGAGCTGGAGCGTCAGGGGCTGAAGCGCGGCGAGAACGGGCTGAAGATCATTATGATGTGCGAGATCCCGTCGAACGCCTTGCTGGCGGAGCAGTTCCTCGAGTACTTCGACGGCTTCTCCATCGGTTCGAACGACATGACCCAGCTGGCGCTCGGTCTGGACCGCGATTCCGGTGTGGTTTCTGAGCTGTTTGATGAACGCAATGACGCGGTGAAAGCCCTGCTGTCGATGGCCATCCGCGCGGCGAAGAAACAGGGTAAATACGTCGGCATCTGCGGCCAGGGGCCGTCTGACCATGAGGATTTCGCCGCCTGGCTGATGGAAGAGGGGATTGATAGCTTGTCCCTGAACCCGGATACCGTGGTACAAACCTGGTTAGGTCTGGCGGAACTGAAAAAATAAGTTCGCCCTGACAGGACCGATCCCCGGCAGCGATGCCGGGGATTTTTTTTACCGGTGTCAGGCTATCTGGTGTCGTGATGCGCAGGGCAAAAAAAAGCCCATCGTGGGAGATGGGCAAAGACTACACACAGCAATTCGTTGTTTCACTCAGGGGATTTCCATGCTTATAAATCAAGGTGTTGATTTATAACCGTGAGCTAATAGTAGGCAGCAGGGCCTTTGCCGTCGATCAGATTCCTCTCAATAGTTAAATTGTTGTGAAGGACCGGGGGAGGAAAGCGAGGTGAAGGGCGCGCGGGGCCAGCGCATTGCCGGCGATCAATAAATTTTGCTTAACAATATGCGGGCAAAGAAACAGGCGGGTCTCCCCGCCTGCCAGGCATTACTTGCGACCGGCCTCCAGCTCACTGAGCTCTTCAAGGACGACGTCAGGGTCTTTCGGCGGCGGCGGCACCTCATGCACCCAGGCGTCATACAGCCGCCAGGAGACGGCGAGCAGCACCGGACCGATAAACAGGCCGATCATGCCGAAGGCGATCAGGCCGCCAATGACGCCGGTGAGGATAAGGATCATTGGCAGATCGGCGCCCATGCGGATGAGCACCGGACGAATAACGTTGTCCATGGTGCCGACTACGCAGCTCCAGACCAGCAGCACGGTGCCCCAGGTGGTGTCCCCGCTCCAGTAAAGCCAGATAATCGACGGCACCAAAACCAGTAAAGGGCCGAGCTGGACCAGACAGGTAAAGATCATCACCACGGTCAGCAGAGCGGCGTAGGGCACGCCGGAGACGGCAAGGCCAATCCCGCCCAGTACCGCCTGAGTGAGGGCAGTGACCACCACGCCCAGCGCCACGGCGCGCACGGCCTGGCCGGCCAGCAGCACCGCGGCGTCGCCGCGTTTGGCCGCGAGGCGCGTGGCGAAGTAGCGGAAACCATAGGCCACCTGCTCGCCGCGCCAGTAGAGCAGCGCGCTGAACAGCAGCATCAAACCGCAGTAGACCAGCAGCTTGCCGATGTGCGCCGCCTGACCGACAAACCAGCTGGTGGTGGTGCCAATATAGGGACGAACCTTGGCCATAATCGCCGAGCCGCCCATATCCAGCAGACCGTGCCAGGCGGAGTACAGTTTATCGCCGACCAGCGGTACGCTGTTGAGCCAGGCGAAATCCGGCAGCGTCACATTTCCGCTGCTGATGAGTTTGATCAGCGGAACGCTGTTATCCACCAGGCTGTTGACCAGCAGAGCGATAGGAATAACGAATAGCAGAAACAGCAACAGGGTCATCGCCAGCACCGCCAGCAGTCGTTTGCCGAACAGCACACGCTGCAGACGCAGCAGCACCGGCCAGGTGGCGATCACCACCGTACCGGCCCAGGCGAAGGACAGAATAAACGGCTGCACAACCCACAGGCAGGATATGATAATCAGGGCCAGGAACAGCACCGACAGCAGTATTTGCGGAATGTCCCGAGGCTGATGGGGATTAATCATAGAGAAATTTTACCTTTCCAGTCGCGCCAAACAGCTGGCGCCGCGTAAATCCATATACTGATAATAATATCAATAATTTTGCCGGGCTGATTTTGCACAGAAAACACGTGGGCGCATATGAAAAAAATGTGATAAAAAGTTGAATGCGCTACGCAAACGTTTAGTTAGCACCAACACAATATTTTCAAACACAACATAGTCAGGCAGGGTCAAGCGTGATGATCCCACAAATTTCTCAGGCGCCAGGGGTAGTTCAACTGGTGCTGAATTTTTTGCAGGTACTGGAGCAACAGGGTTTTACCGGCGATACCGCCACCAGCTATGCCGACAGGCTAACGATGGCCACCGACAACAGCGTCTATCAGCTGCTGCCGGATGCGGTCATTTTTCCACGATCCACGGCGGACGTGGCGCTGCTGGCGCGCGTTGCCGCCGAACCGCGTTTTAAATCGCTGATTTTCACCCCGCGTGGCGGCGGCACCGGCACTAACGGCCAGGCGCTGAACGGCGGGATTATCGTTGATATGTCCCGCTATATGAATCGCATCATCGAGATTAACCCCGAAGAGGGCTGGGTGCGCGTTGAAGCCGGGGTCATCAAAGATCAGCTGAACCAGTTTCTTAAACCCTATGGTTACTTTTTTGCGCCTGAGCTATCCACCAGCAACCGCGCCACGCTGGGGGGGATGATTAACACCGACGCGTCCGGCCAGGGATCGCTGGTGTACGGCAAAACGTCGGATCACGTGCTCGGCCTGCGGGCGGTGCTGATGGGCGGGGATATCCTCGATACCCAGGCGGTGCCGGTGGCGCTGGCGGAGACGCTGGGCAATACCCCCTCGACGGTTGGCCGGATCTACAACACGGTCTACCAGCGCTGCAAGGCGCAGCGTGACCTGATCATTGATAAGTTTCCCAAACTCAACCGCTTCCTCACCGGATACGATCTGCGTCACGTCTTTAACGATGAGATGAGCGAGTTCGATCTGACCCGTATTTTAACCGGTTCGGAAGGGACGCTGGCGTTTATTACCGAAGCGCGGCTGGATATCACCCGCCTGCCGAAGGTGCGCCGTCTGGTCAACGTCAAATATGACTCCTTCGACTCTGCGCTGCGCAATGCGCCCTTTATGGTCGAAGCGAAAGCCCTGTCGGTGGAGACCGTCGATTCTAAAGTTCTCAATCTGGCGCGCGAGGATATCGTCTGGCACTCGGTAAGCGAACTGATCACCGACGTACCGGATAAAGAGATGCTCGGGCTCAATATCGTCGAATTCGCCGGCGATGACGCGGCGCTGATTGACCAGCAGGTTACTACCCTGTGCCAGCGGCTGGACGAGCTGATGGCCGCCAGCGAGGCGGGCGTCATTGGCTGGCAGGTCTGTCACGATCTTGAAGGCGTGGAGCGCATCTATGCCATGCGCAAGAAGGCCGTCGGCCTGTTGGGCAATGCCAAAGGCGCCGCCAAGCCTATTCCTTTCGCCGAGGACACCTGCGTACCGCCCGAACATCTGGCGGATTACATCGTCGAGTTCCGCGCGCTGCTCGACAGCCACGGCCTAAGCTACGGCATGTTTGGCCACGTTGATGCCGGGGTGCTGCACGTGCGCCCGGCGCTGGACATGTGCGATCCGCAGCAGGAGGTGCTGATGAAGCAGATCTCCGACGAGGTGGTAGCGCTGACGGCGAAGTATGGCGGCCTGCTGTGGGGCGAACATGGCAAAGGGTTCCGCGCGGAGTACAGCCCGGCCTTCTTTGGCGAGACGCTGTATGCCGAGCTGCGCAAGATCAAAGCGGTCTTCGATCCCGATAACCGCCTGAATCCGGGGAAAATCTGTCCTCCGGAAGGTATCGACGCGCCGATGATGAAAGTCGATGCGGCGAAGCGCGGCACCTGGGATCGGCAGATCCCCATCGCGGTGCGCAGCAGCTGGCGTGGGGCGATGGAGTGTAATGGCAACGGGCTGTGCTTCAACTTTGACGTCAAGAGCCCGATGTGTCCGTCGATGAAAGTCAGCAACCAGCGCATCCACTCGCCGAAAGGGCGGGCGACGCTGGTGCGGGAATGGCTGCGCCTGCTGGCCGACCGCGGCGTCGATCCGAACCAGCTGGAGAAGGCGCTGCCGGAGCAGGGCGTCAGCCTGCGCTCGCTGGTGGCGCGCACGCGCAACAGCTGGCATGCGCGCAAAGGCGAGTATGACTTCTCGCATGAGGTCAAAGAGGCGATGTCCGGCTGTCTGGCCTGTAAAGCCTGTTCGACCCAGTGCCCGATCAAAATCGATGTTCCCGAGTTCCGCTCGCGCTTCCTGCAGCTGTACCACAGCCGCTATCTGCGGCCGGTGCGCGATCATCTGGTGGCCTCGGTCGAATCTTATGCGCCGCTGATGGCGCAGGCGCCGAAGACCTTTAACTTTTTTATTAACCAGCCGTGGCTGAAAAAGCTGTCGGAGAAGCATATCGGGATGGTCGATCTGCCGCTGCTCTCGGCGCCGTCGCTGAAGCAGCAGATGGCCGGCCACCGCTCCGCCAATATGACCCTTGAGCAGCTCGAAGCGCTGAGCGCCGAGCAGAAAGCGAAGATGGTGCTGGTGGTGCAGGATCCCTTCACCAGCTACTACGACGCCCAGGTGGTGGCCGACTTTATCCGTCTGGTCGAGGCCTTAGGCTATCAGCCGGTGCTCCTGCCGTTCTCGCCGAACGGCAAGGCGCAGCATATCAAAGGCTTCCTCACCCGCTTCGCGCGCACCGCGCAGAAGACGGCGGACTTCCTCAACCGCGTGGCGCAGCTGGGCATGCCGCTGGTGGGCGTCGATCCGGCGCTGGTGCTCTGCTACCGCGATGAGTACAAGCAGACGCTCGGCGACAAGCGCGGCGATTTCCAGGTGCTGTTAGTCCATGAGTGGTTGCCGAAGGCCCTAACCAGCGACGCCCGTCCCGATCTGGGCGGTGAGCCCTGGTACCTGTTCGGTCACTGTACCGAAGTGACCGCGCTACCGGCGGCGACAAAGCAGTGGGCAGATATTTTTGCCCACTTCGGCGCGAAGCTGGAAAACGTCAGCGTTGGGTGTTGCGGGATGGCTGGCACCTATGGTCATGAAGTGAAAAACCACGCCAACTCGTTGGCCATTTACGCGCTCTCCTGGCAGCAGGCGATGCAGCGGCTGCCGCGAAACCGCTGTCTGGTGACGGGCTACTCCTGCCGCAGTCAGGTGAAGCGTATTGAAGGCAGCGGCGTTCGCCACCCGCTGCAGGCGTTACTGGAGATAATCGGATGATTTGGAAACGTCAGGCCACGCTGGAGCAGCTCAACCGGCTCGGTGAGGGGAACATGGTAGGGCTGCTCGATATTCGCTTTGAGACCGTTACCGACGATACGCTGGAGGCCACTATGCCGGTCGATAGCCGCACACAGCAGCCGTTTGGCCTGCTGCACGGCGGAGCGTCGGTGGTGCTGGCGGAGACCCTGGGGTCGGTGGCAGGCTATCTGTGCAGCGAAGGCGAACAAAAGGTGGTGGGGCTGGAGGTTAACGCCAACCACATCCGTTCGGCGCGCGGGGGCCGGGTGCGCGGCGTCTGCAAAGCGCTGCACGTCGGGACGCGCCATCAGGTCTGGCAAATTGAAATCTTCGACGAACAGTCGCGGTTATGTTGTTCATCACGACTAACCACCGCGGTAATATAAGCCGCATGGCGGGAGGCGAATAGCCTCCCTTTTTTTAAGGTAATAAGCGAGAGCCGGCCTGCCAGAGCCAGAGAGGTTGTCACAAGATCAGCCGGGCGTCGGCAGGGAATTATCTAATATTTATATTATTACCGATCCACTCTCGTTATTTATGCTACTCTTTTCAATACTAAATGCTTAAAGGTAACAAGAGGACGGTTAACCATGGGTATTCTTTCCTGGATCATTTTTGGACTTATTGCCGGTATTTTAGCCAAGTGGATTATGCCGGGAAAAGATGGCGGCGGATTTATCGTGACCGTTATTTTGGGGATCATCGGCGCCGTGGTCGGCGGCTGGATCAGTACCCTGTTTGGTTTTGGCAAGGTCGATGGGTTTAATTTCGGCAGCTTCGTGGTAGCGGTTATCGGTGCGCTGGTGGTACTGTTTATCTACCGGAAAGTGCGTAGCTAATTTTCAGCTGCTCAGCTGTAAATAAGTACATAAAAGCTGCCGCGATATGCGGCAGCTTTTTTATTGCTGACAGATGACAGCGTAGATCTCCCCTGGGCTATTGTCTGTCGGTTCCCTCGCCAACCGGCACCACCTCAACGTGCACTTCGTAGTGTTTCGCCTGGCCGGCGGGGATCAGCGCGGTCAGTTTGTTAATGGTTTCCGCTGGCGTATCGGTTGCTACCGTGGCTGAAAACAGCACCGGTCTGTGCGGCGGAAGCTGCGGCGGGAACGGCGGCAGGGGGCCACGATCCCTCTCCATCGGCGGGCGGACTCCGTTATCGACGACAGGCGCCGGGACGTCGGTTTTATCAGCCGCAAAGGCGCTGGCGGCGGTAACGGTGGCGATAGCGAACAGGGCAAGCAGAGCTTTTTTCATCCGGGATTCCTCAATAAGCAAGTCCCAAAAGAGTAGAGGGTGCCGGCAGGCGGAACAATCCCAGGCGGCGCGAATCCTCTGAATCTTCTTTTTTCCTCGCGAATGTGGAGGTCAGATGAGAGCGAGTGTCATTGCGTTCGGGAGCCTCTTAATTCAGCAGTACGCTCATAATCAGCAGTACGGCCATGCACATCGACATAATACTGATATCAACAATCATTCTGTACGACAAAAGCTCCAGCTAAACGGGTACGGCGGGCAGGTAAAAGCCCATCTTATAGTGGTTAAAGAGTGTACCCTGCCTACATCCATTGAACAAACGTTTATTGACTAATATTGTCGGCCTGCGTCGGCCATCGGCCACCGCCTGGAGCAACATGAGGATGGCTCATGTTGCATTGAATTTAAGTCGCTTTCCCTCCAGCGCTGACTCTGGCAAAAATAGGTTCATTAACGAATCAACAACATTTACCGGTTGAAGCGCGCCCGGCCTGACTCCGCGTCGCCAGGCTGGTGGAGAGTATTCCGCCGGGTTCGCTTTATGCCCGCCATCAGGATGGACAATCGCCATGAATAATAAATTTACCTATACGATTAAGCGCACCCGGTTTGATGAAAACTATAACCCTGCGGAAAATACGCGTATTACCACCAACTTCGCTAATTTAGCCAGAGGGGTGAACCGTGAGGAAAATCTGCGCAATACGTTAATCATGATGAATAACCGTTTTAATAGCCTGGCCCACTGGGATAATCCCCATAACGATCGCTATGCGGTGGAACTGGATATTATTTCTGTCGAGATGAATATTGCTCAGGATAGCGCCAGCTTCCCGGTGATTGAGATCCTGCAAACGCATATTGTCGATAAAAAGAGCGGGGAGCGTCATGCCGGTATCGTCGGCAATAACTTCTCCTCCTATGTGCGGGATTACGATTTTAGCGTACTGCTTCTGGAACATAATAAGGACCAGAGTCGCTTCAGCGTACCGGAAAACTTTGGCGAGCTGCACGGCAATATCTTTAAGGATTTTGTGCAATCCAGCGCCTGGCGCGCCAACTTCAGCAAGGCGCCGGTGATTTGCCTGAGCGTCTCCAGTAAAGATGTTTACCATCGCACCGGTAACGAACATCCGGTCCTCGGCATTGAATATGCTCAGGAAGGCGTCTCGCTGACCGAGCGCTATTTCAGCAAAATGGGTCTGCAGGTACGCTATTTTATGCCAAAAAACAGCGTCGCGCCGTTGGCCTTTTATTTTACCGGCGATCTGCTCAGCGATTACACCAGCCTGGAACTGATCGCCACCATCAGCACGATGGAGACGTTTCAGAAAATATATCGCCCGGAGATCTACAATGCCAACTCCCCGGCGGGGCAATACTATCAGCCCAATCTCAGCCACCTGGATCATTCATTAACAAAAATCGTCTATGACCGGGAAGAGCGCAGCCTGTTGGCGATTGAGCAGGGGAAATTTACACAACAACATTTTATCAACCCGCACAAGACGTTGCTTGAGCAATGGTCTGCTAATTTCGCGCTTTGCTAAACCCATATAAAAGGCTAATGACTATGAAAACATGGCTTCCGACATCGACCGCCGGCAGTTTACCGAAACCTTCCTGGCTGGCGCAGCCAGAGACTCTGTGGTCGCCCTGGAAACTGTCCAGCGAAGAATTACTGGCCGGCAAGCGCGACGCCTTGCGGTTATCCCTCGACGACCAGCTGCGGGCCGGGATCGATATTGTCAGCGACGGCGAGCAAACGCGGCAGCACTTTGTCACCACCTTCATCGAGCACCTCAGCGGGGTGGATTTTGCCAAACGCGAGATCGTGAAAATTCGTAACCGCTATGAGGCCAGTGTTCCAACGGTGGTGGGCGCCGTGGAGCGCCAGAAACCGGTCTTCGTGGAGGACGCTCGCTATCTACGGCAGCTCACCAGTCAGCCGATCAAATGGGCGCTTCCGGGCCCGATGACCATGATCGACACGCTGTATGACAACCACTATAAAAGCCGGGAAAAGCTGGCCTGGGAATTTGCTAAAATCCTCAATCAGGAAGCGAAAGAGTTAGAGGCTGCGGGGGTTGATATTATTCAGTTCGATGAGCCGGCCTTTAACGTCTTCTTCGATGAGGTCAACGACTGGGGGATCGCCGCCTTAGAACGAGCCACCGAAGGGCTGAAGTGTGAGACAGCGGTGCATATCTGCTACGGCTATGGCATCAAGGCCAATACCGACTGGAAAAAGACGCTGGGCTCCGAGTGGCGACAGTATGAAGAGGCTTTCCCGCAGCTGCAGAAATCGTCCCTTGATATTATCTCTCTCGAGTGCCACAACTCGCGCGTGCCGATGGATCTGCTGGAGTTGATCCGCGGTAAAAAGGTGATGGTCGGGGCGATCGATGTCGCCAGCCATGCTATCGAAACCCCGGAAGAGGTGGCTGGAACCCTGCGCAAGGCGCTGGCGTTCGTCGATGCCGACAAACTCTACCCGTCCACCAACTGCGGTATGGCGCCGCTGCCGCGCCATGTCGCGACCGGCAAACTGCACGCCCTGAGCGCCGGCGCCGAGATTATTCGTCGCGAGCTGGCGGCAAAGTAAGGCGGGGCGCGCCCGTTATCTTCCCCAGGCGGTGTACTTTATCGTCGGTTCACTTCCAGAGCGGGCTGTCGCCCGCTCTGCGTCATGTTGCCGCCAGCGGGCGACAGATTGCCCGCAGGGCGACGGCGCTGCACAGCGGAAACAGCGCCAGCAAAAGCCAGGGATAAACCGCCTGCGGCGACGGAATGAGCGCCAGGTCAAGCAAATGACCGAGCAGTAAATTCCCGGCTAACACCGCGCACCCTCCTGCGGTGGCGAGCGCTCCGTAGTGGGCGCCCAGCGTCGACTCCTCGGCGAACAGCGGGATCAGATCCTTGGCTGCGGGCACTAACAGCATCTGGCCGAGGGTGAGCAGCGTGACAAAACCAGCCGCCGGCATTAACCGCAGCCAACCTTCGGCGGGTGGGGCGGCGGCGAATAACGCCACGCTGGCAAAGGAAGCCGACAGCAGCAGAAAGCCCACCGGCAGGATGCGCACGGCGCCCATTCGCCGGGCGAAGCGGGCGAGAGGGAGCTGGAGGGTGATAATCAACAGCGAGGCCAGCATAAAGAGCGGCGCCAGATCCTGCTCGCGGCCGCCGGAACGTTGGATCTCCACCGGCAGGGCGAGGTACAGTTGGTTGTAGCTCAACAGCCATGAGCTGTAGGCGAGAATAAACGCGACAAAGCGCGGCTGGCGCAAAGGCGTCCACCATGGGACTCGTCTGCGCGTTGTTGTCGTGTGCCCGTCGGCGGGCAGACAGAAAAAGAGCACCGCCAGCGCCAGAAGAAATATTCCCGCGCCGGCGAGGGCGATATGCCGAAAGCCGATCCCGCTCAGCACGCCTCCGGCCACCGGGCCGATCACCGCTCCCAGTTCACCGCATACCGCAAACAGCGCAAACCACTCGGCGCGACTGCGTTTCCCGTTGGCCTGGCTGTGGGTACCGGCCCGCGCCAGCAGGGCCTCTATCGACGGGGAGAACAGGGCGCCGCCGACGCCGGTCAGGCAGGCGCCGAGGATAATGGGCCACAGCGACGCCCCGCACGCCAGCAGGAGAAAACCGGCGACGCGAACGACGCAGCCGGCGAGAATGATCGCCTTAGCGCCATAGCGGTCGGCCAGCGTCCCGCCGAGGATAAACATGCCCTGCTGAGAGAAGGTACGCAGCCCGAGGATCAGGCCGATAAGTCCGCCTGAGAGCAGCATGTCGTCGCGCAGGAAGAGGGCGAGGAAAGGAACGACCGCGTAAAAGCCAATATTAAAAACGAACTGGCTTCCCAGTAACACCGGAGGCCAGAGGGTTGCCGCAGGGCGCAGGGAGAAAAGAGGCATATCCGCCCAACCTAAATGATGAAATGAATGTGCTTTTTGCCGTGGTAAGGGGAGATCTCGATTTTGGTTTTCACCCGGAAAACGTCCCACAGCAGCGCTTCGGACAAAATCTCCTCCGGCGTCCCGCTGGCGAGGATCTGCCCCTGCTGCATCACGATCAGCGAATCGCAGAACATCGCGGCATGGTTAAGATCGTGAATGGCCACAATGCTGGTTACCGGCAGCTCGCTGATCAACTGCATTAACTGCATCTGATGGTGTATATCCAGATGGTTGGTCGGCTCATCCAGCAGGATTTCGCTCGGACTCTGCGCCAGCGCGCGGGCGATATGCACCCGCTGCCGCTCGCCGCCGGAGAGGCTTAACCATCCCTGTTCGCTTTTCTCCAGCATCGCTACCCGCTGCAGCGCGGCGGCAATCGCCTCGTCATCCTGAGCGCTCCAGTTTGAGAACGGAGAGTGGTGGGGAATGCGTCCCAGGCGCACGACGTCGCGCACCCGCATATTGGCCTCGGTCATGCCGTGTTGCTCGACGAAAGCCACGCGGCGGGCGAGCTGCTTTTTCGCCATCCGGGCGATATCCTGGCCGTCGAGGGTGACGCGACCTGCATCCGGGCGGCGCAGGCCCGCCAGAACGCGCAGCAGCGAGGATTTGCCGCAGCCGTTGGGCCCCAGCAGTCCGACCGTTTCGCCTCGCGGCACCCGCAGCGAGACATTATTGACGATGACCTTTTTGCCTGCCTTCCAGGTGATATTTTCAGCGCAAATACTCATCACTTATTCCTTGAGCGGTAGATAATCACGGCAAAGAAAGGCACCCCAACCAGGGCGGTTACTACCCCAACGGGCAGACTTTGCGGGGCAATCAGCAGGCGCGACGCAATGTCCGCCAGTACCATCAATATCGCCCCTGCCAGCGCGCTGGCGATCAGCAACGTTCGGTGCAGCGGGCCAAAGAAGAAACGCATCACGTGGGGCACCACCAGGCCAACAAAGCCGATTGAGCCGGCCATGCTGACGATGGTGGCGGTGATCAGCGCCGCAGTGGTGAAGAGGATCAGGCGCACGCGCGGCACAGCAATCCCCAGCGAGGCGGCGGCATCGTCGCCGAAGGTGAACGCGTCCAGCGCCCGGGCATACCACAGGCAGACCGCCAGACCCGCGAGCACCACCACAATGACCAGCTGGAATTCGGGCCAGCGAACGCCGCTGAAGCTGCCCAGCAGCCAGAACATCACATCGCGCGCCTGCTGCGCGCTGGCGGAGGTGCTGATGGTATAGGCCGTGATGGCGTTAAATAACTGCGAGGCGGCAACGCCCGCAAGAATCGTACGCTCATTGCCGCCGCGCGCGCCGTTAGTCAGCAAGGCGACAAAGGCGAAGGCGGCGAAGGCCCCGGCAAAGGCCCCGGCCGAGAGGGAAATTGCGCCAGCGCCAAGGCCCAGCACCACGATCGACACCGCGCCGGTGGAGGCCCCGGCGGAGACGCCGAGGACGTAGGGTTCCGCGAGGGCATTTTTCAGCAGGCTTTGCAGCACGACGCCGCAGATAGCGAGGCCTGCGCCGCAGCAGGCGGCGACCAGCGCGCGGCTGAGGCGGAAATCCCAGATAACGCTCTCATAGATACGGTTGAGAGGCTCAGCGGTTAAGCCGGTTCTGTTGCTGATAGCGTAAAAGACATTCTGCAGCGGGATGGCCAGCTCGCCGACGCTGACGCCCACCGCTATCACCAGCGCCAGCACGATCACGGCCAGTAAACACCAGCCGGTGAGCAGTATGCTGCGGCGCGTCTCAATCGCGGCGACGCTCATCAGTTAAGCCCCATTTTTCTCAGCTGCTCGCCCACCTGTTCCGCGCCGTAAAGCGTGCGAATGGTCGGATTCATCGCCTGACCGTCCATGACCACGATATGGCCTTTTTTCACCGCCTCCAGCTGGCTGACGGCGGGATCGCTTTTGAGGAATTTGATCTTCTCCTCGGCCTTATCCAGCGCCCAGCGGTTACGGTCCAGACTGGCGACCACGATCACATCCGGGTTGGCGGCAATAATGCTCTCCCAGCTCACCGTGGGCCACTCGGTCTCGGAGGTTATCGCATTATGACCGCCCAGCACGCTGGCGATAAAGCCGGAGGCGCTGTTTTTACCGCCGACATAGGCATCGGCCGAAGGCGAGGCGCTGGAGAACCAGAAGACGAAGGAGAGATCTTTTTTGCTTTTACCAAACTCCTGGCGCAGGTCGGCTTCACGTTTTTTGAAATCGGCAATTAGCGCCTGACCACGATCTTCGACGTTGAAAATGCGGGCGAAATCGCTAATCTCCTGATACAGCCAGGTCATATCCCACAGCTTTTGCCGGCTGCCGTACATATCGCCGGTGGCCTTTTTAGTGGCGCACATCCCCGGTGAAACGTAGCTGTTCACGCCGACGGTGGCGAGATCTTCACGCCTGGCGACTTTGCTTTCCGGCCCCAGCAGCAGCGGCAACTGGGCGGGAACGAAATCAGGATTTTGCGCCAGCACCGATTCCAGGCTCGGAATTTCCACCGTCAAGGTTTTAATCTTCGCGTTTTGCTCAGCCAGCTGCGGTAAAACGCTGGTCGGCCAGAAGGCGCTGGCGACCACCTGCTTTTGCAGCCCGAGCAGCAGCAAAATTTCGACCGTATTTTGCCCCAGCGCGACCACGCGCTCCGGCGGCCGGGTGAAGGTCTCCTGATAGCCGCAGTTTTCAATCGTCAGGGGGTAGGTTGTTGCCAGCGCGGAACTGACGGCGGTGAACATCAAGCCTAACGCGCAAAGGACCTTCTTCATTAAACGCTATCCTTGTAAACAGGCGAGTGGATGACCAGCAAATGGGAGTAATGCAAATGAAACTCATTATTGGGGCGGGGTTTTATACAATGCCATATTTACAGTGTCAATGAGTGACTATTTCCGCAGGCAATGAAATGCCCGCGCGATGGGGTGGGTCAGCTCGCCAGTGGGCCACGAATATACGCCTGCAACCCCTGGGCGAGAAAATCAAATACCCGCTTACAGGCAGGGCTGTGGCGCAGATCCTCATGCATTACCAGCCAGGTATCAAGATACAGAGAAAAGTCGGCCGCCAGCACTCGCTGCAGGGGAATAATGCCATCCGCAAGGGGCACCTGGCAGATGCCGATCCCCGCTCCGGCGCGAATCAGGCTCAACTGGGCGAGGTCGCTATCGGTCCGCATCGCGAAGGCCTCACGCTGAAAACGAGGGTAAGCCTGCAGCGCCCGGCGAACAAGTGGGGTGGCGCTATCGAAACCAATCAGCGCGTGGCTGGCCAGATCGTCGAGGGTCGTGGGCAGGCCCTGGCGCGTCAGGTAGGCGGCGGTGGCATGTAACCCAAGCTCAATCCTGCCGAGACGGCGGGCGATAAGCTGCTCCTGCTGCGGGGCGACCATCCGCACCGCGATATCCGCCTCCCGGTGAAGCAGATCCTGAAATCGATTGGAGAGCATCAGTTCGATGACGATATTCGGGCACGCCTGCCTGAGCCGGGCAACCAGCGGCGGCAGCACCTCGGCGCCGACCACCTCGCTGGCGGCCACCCGCACCACGCCACGCAGATCGGCTCTGTCGCGACTAAAGTTGGCCGCCGTGCGTTCCAGCGCCCGGGCGGTGTTGTCCATCGCCTCGGCATGCACCCGCAGCGCCAGCGCCGCGTCGGTCGCCAGCAGGCCGGTTTGCGAGCGGGTAAATAAGGCCTGGCCGAGGGCGGTTTCCAGCCCGGCAATATGGCGCCCCGCCGTCGGCTGAGTGATGTTCAGGGTGCGCGATGCGCCCGATAAAGAGCCTTCCTGCAGGACGGCGAGAAAGGTTCGGTACCACTCCCAGGGAATAGAGGTATTCATACAAATATGTATAGCCGTTCGACGATGGTATGCAATTTCATTTGATATGAGCCGCAGGTAGGCTGTCAAGCATCCATTAGCGAACGGGGAAAGAGGATGAACAGCAGCGGCAAGGTACTTATTCTGGGAGCAAGCGGGGGCATCGGCGGGGAAGTGGCGCGCCGGCTGGTGGCAGACAACTGGCAGGTTCGGGCGCTGAAGCGCGGCGCCCAGATGCGTGATCCCGAAGATGGCATACAGTGGATAGCCGGCGACGCGCTGGATGGCGGCCAGGTCGCGGCGGCGGCTGCCGGTTGCGACGTCATCGTCCATGCGGTGAATCCGCCGGGCTACCGGCACTGGCGGCAACAGGTACTGCCTATGCTGCGCAACACCCTGCAGGCTGCCGAACGGCAGCGGGCGCTTGTAGTCCTGCCCGGCACGGTCTACAACTATGGACCGGATGCCTTTCCGCTGATTGCTGAAGAGGCCGCACAACAGCCGGTGACCCGCAAAGGCGCCATCCGGGTGGCGATGGAGCTGGCGCTGAAGGATTACGTGCAGCGCGGCGGCCGGGCGTTGATTGTTCGGGCGGGCGATTTTTTTGGCCCGCGCGCCGGAAATAACTGGTTTTCTCAGGGGCTGGTCAAGCCTGGTCAGCTTCCCCGCATCATTAGCTACCCGGGGGCGATCGGCGTGGGGCATCAGTGGGCCTGGCTGCCCGACGTGGCCGCCACCATCGCCGCGCTGCTCGCCCGCAGGCGCGAGCTTGAGCCGTTCGCCCGCTTTCATATGCAGGGCCACTGGGACCCGGACGGCAGCGAAATGAGTCAGGCGATCCAGCGGGTGGTCGCCCGCTATGGCGGCAGGGCGGTAGTGAAGTCCTTTCCCTGGTGGCTGGTGAAGCTGGCGGCGCCCTTCAACGCCACCCTGCGCGAAATGGTCGAGATGCACTATCTCTGGCGTCTGCCGGTACGCCTGCGCAACGATAAACTGGTTGATTTTTTAGGCGCGGAACCGCATACCCCGCTCGACAGCGCGGTTTATCAGACGCTGCAAGGCCTGGGTTGTCTGCCCTGCGGCGCGATAAACACCGAGGCGTGACGCGGCGAAGCGGATCGCAAACCGGGGCGTTATTGTGACCAAATCATAATAACGTCACTCGTTGTCAAACGATAACGATCGCATTAAGCTAAACGGATGACGAAAAATACCCCCACCCCTGCAAGCCGTGGTCCCCATGACCACAGCGTTCGGGACCAGATTCTTGACGCGGCCATGGCGCACTTTAGTCGCTATGGCTATGAGAAAACGACGGTCACCGATCTCGCCAAAGCGATAGGCTTTTCCAAAGCCTATATCTATAAATTCTTTGACTCCAAGCAGGCGATTGGCGAGGCGATTTGCGCCAGCCGGCTGGAGAAGATCATGGTGGCCGTCAGCGAGGCCATCGCCGATGCGCCGTCCGCCAGCGAGAAACTGCGCCGCCTGTTCCGGGCGCTGACCGAGGCCGGCAGTGAACTGTTTTTCGAGGATCGCAAACTGTACGACATCGCCGCCGTCGCGGCGCGCGATAAATGGCCTTCAACGGAACAGTATGCCGGTCATCTGCAGCAGCTGATTGGTCAAATTCTTGTCGAAGGCCGCCAGGCGGGTGAGTTCGAGCGCAAAACCCCGCTGGATGAAGCGACCCTGGCGGTGTATATGGTGATGTGTCCTTTCATCAACCCGGTGCAGTTGCAATACAATCTCGACACCGCGCCCACCGCGGCGGTGCTGCTTGCCTCCCTGATCCTGAGAAGTCTCTCCCCCTGATTAGTGACTATTGACTTTATTGGTCACTAGTCTGAGAATGCGGTCACCATCCGGTCTTTTCATTAAGGTGACCCATGCTCAGGCTCAACGCCGTCCATCTTGCCGTCTGCCTCCTGCCGCTGGCCCTCGCGGGCTGCGGCGAACCTGCCGATCATGACGACCCCCGCATCCGGCCGCCGCTGGTCCGGGTGGCGACCGTCGAGCGCGCGGAGGCCGGCTCGCGGGCCTTTACCGGCGTGGTAGTGGCCCGAACCCAAAGCGACCTCGGCTTCAGGGTGGCGGGAAAAGTGCTTGAACGGCGGGTGGAAACCGGGCAGAGCGTCAAGCGCGGTCAGCTGCTGCTGCGCCTGGATCCGGCTGATCTAGCCTTGCAGGCGCAGTCTCAACAGCGGGCCGTGGATGCCGCGCGGGCGCGAGCCAAAAAGGCGGCCAACGATCTGGCCCGCTATCGCGGCCTGGTGGCGAGCGGCGCCATCTCTGCCGCGGAATTCGACCAGATTAACGCGGCAGCAGAGGCGGCGAGAGCCGACCTCAGCGCGGCCCAGGCGCAGGCCAATGTGGCGCAAAACGCCACCGGCTATGCCGGACTGCTGGCGGATGCTGACGGCGTGGTGGTGGAAACCCTCGCTGAGCCGGGGCAGGTGGTCAGCGCCGGGCAGGTGGTGATCCGCCTGGCGCGGGCGGGGCAGCGCGAAGCGCGGGTGCAACTGCCGGAGACGCTGCGCCCGGCGGTCGGCAGCGAGGCGCTGGCGACACGCTATGGCAGCGAATCTCAGCCGGTCACGGCGACCCTGCGCCTGCTTTCGGACGCGGCTGACGCCACCACCCGCTCCTTTGAAGCGCGCTATGTACTGAACGGCGCGCTGGCGAATGCCCCGCTGGGGTCTACCGTGACCCTGCGCATCGGCAACGACCAGGCGCCAGGCCAGGTGCTGGCGGTGCCCCTGGCGTCGGTCTACGATCCGGGTAACGGCCCTGGCGTCTGGCGCATTGCCTCTCGTCCGGCCACCGTCTCCTGGCAACCGGTGACCGTGCTCGGCCTGAATGATGAAACCGCGCGGGTGACCGGCCCGCTGAAGCCCGGCGAGCCGATCGTCGCCCTGGGCGCCCATCTTCTGCACCAGGGCGAGGCGGTGCGTCTGGCGGAACGACGCGAGCATAATGCCGCCGGGAGCCAGCCATGAGCGCCGGGCGTTTTAATCTCTCCGCGCTGGCCGTCCGCGAGCGGTCGGTGACCCTGTTTTTGATTATCCTTATCTCCGTCGCCGGGCTGGTGGCGTTCTTCGGACTCGGGCGAGCGGAAGATCCGCCCTTTACGGTCAAGCAAATGACGGTCATTACCGTCTGGCCCGGCGCCACCGCGCAGGAGATGCAGGATCAGGTCGCCGAGCCGCTGGAAAAACGGCTCCAGGAGCTAAAGTGGTACGATCGCACGGAGACCTATACCCGGCCTGGCATGGCGTTGATCACCCTGTCGCTGCAGGATCAGACCCCGCCTTCCGAGGTGCCGGAGCAGTTTTATCAGGCGCGCAAGAAGCTGGGCGACGAGGCGAAAAATCTGCCTGCCGGCGTCTCCGGCCCGATGATGAATGACGAATTCGCCGACGTCACCTTTGCGCTCTTTGCCCTGAAGGCGCGGGGAGAGCCGCCGCGGCAGCTGGTGCGTGACGCCGAAGCCTTACGCCAGCAGCTGCTGCATGTTCCCGGGGTGAAAAAAGTGAATATTCTCGGCGAACAGGCGGAGCGCATTTATCTCTCCTTTTCTCATGACCGTCTCGCCACTCTGGGTCTCTCGCCGGAGGCGATTTTTGCCGCGCTGAACAGCCAGAATGTGCTGACCGCCGCCGGGGCTATCGAGACCCGGGGCGGGCAGATCTTTATCCGCCTCGATGGGGCATTTGACCGCCTGCAGCAGATCCGCGACACGCCGATTATTGCCGGGGGCAGAACGCTGAAACTGGCCGATGTCGCCACGGTTGAGCGGGGATATGAAGATCCCGCCACCTTCCTGATCCGCCATCAGGGCGAACCGGCGCTGCTGCTGGGCGTGGTGATGCGCGAGGGCTGGAATGGTCTGGCGCTGGGGAAAGCGCTGGACGCCGAAACGACCAGCATCAATCAGAGCCTGCCGCTCGGCATGTCGTTGACCAAAGTGACCGATCAGTCGGTGAATATCAGCGCCGCGGTCGATGAGTTCATGATCAAATTCTTTGTCGCCCTGCTGGTGGTGATGGCGGTGTGCTTTGTCAGCATGGGGTGGCGCGTGGGCGTGGTGGTCGCGGCGGCGGTGCCTTTAACCCTCGCCGTGGTGTTTGTGGTGATGGCGGCGACCGGCAAAAACTTCGACCGCATCACTCTCGGCTCGCTGATCCTCGCCCTGGGGCTGCTGGTGGATGATGCCATCATTGCCATCGAAATGATGGTGGTCAAAATGGAGGAGGGGTATGACCGCCTCAAAGCCTCGGCCTATGCCTGGAGCCATACCGCCGCGCCCATGCTGGCCGGTACCCTGGTGACGGCCGTGGGCTTTATGCCCAATGGATTTGCGCAGTCCACCGCCGGGGAGTACGCCAGCAATGTGTTCTGGATCGTCGGTATCGCGCTGATTGCCTCCTGGATTGTGGCGGTGATTTTTACCCCCTGGCTGGGGGTGCACCTGTTGCCGGACAGAAAGCCCGTGGCGGCCGGCCACGCCGCGCTGTATGACACCCCGCGCTATCAGCGCTTCCGTCGGCTGCTGACCCGGGTTATTGCTCATAAATGGCGCGTGGCCGCCGGAGTGGTGGCGCTGTTTATCGTGGCGATCCTGGGCATGAGCGTGGTGAAAAAGCAGTTTTTCCCCACCTCCGATCGTCCGGAAGTGCTGGTTGAAGTGCAGCTGCCTTACGGGTCGTCGATTAGCCAGACCAGCGCCGCGGCGGCGAAAATTGAGCACTGGCTGCAGCGGCAGCCGGAGGCGAAGATTGTCACCAGCTATATCGGCCAGGGCGCGCCGCGCTTTTACCTGGCGATGGCTCCGGAATTGCCCGATCCCTCCTTCGCCAAACTGGTGGTGTTGACCGACGGGCAGGGTGCCCGCGAGGCGCTCAAGCGGCGGCTGCGGGAGGCGGTGGTCAATGGCCTGGCGCCGGAGGCGCGGGTGCGCGTCACTCAGCTGGTGTTTGGCCCTTATTCGCCTTATCCGGTCGCCTGGCGGGTGATGGGGCCCGATCCGCACGCTCTGCTCGACATCGCCGAGCGGGTTAAATCGGTGCTGCAGGCCAGTCCGCTGATGCGCACCGTCAATACCGACTGGGGTTCGCGGGTACCGGTGATGCATTTCAGCTTCAATCAGGACCGGCTGCAGGCGAGCGGACTCAGCTCCCAGTCCGTCGCCCAGCAGCTGCAGTTCCTGCTGTCAGGGATCCCGATCACCACCGTCCGGGAAGATATTCGCGCCGTGCAGGTGATCGGCCGCGCGGCGGGCGACATCCGTCTGGATCCGGCGAAAATCGCCGACTTCACCCTGGTGGGCAGCGGCGGGCAGCGGGTTCCCTTGTCACAGATTGGCGACGTGTCGATCAGGATGGAGGACCCGCTGCTTCGCCGTCGCGACCGCACGCTGATCATCACCGTCCGCGGAGATGTTGCGGAGAACCTGCAGCCGCCGGATGTCTCCACCGCGCTGATGAAGCCGCTGCAGCCCATTATCGACTCGCTGCCGCCTGGCTATCGCATCGAGACGGCGGGGTCGATTGAGGAATCCGGCAAGGCCACCCGGGCGATGGTGCCGTTATTTCCGATAATGATCGCCCTCACGCTGCTGATCATTATCCTGCAGGTGCGTTCGCTGTCGGCGATGGTCATGGTTTTCCTGACCGCGCCGCTGGGGCTGATTGGCGTGGTCCCGACGCTGCTGCTGTTCAATCAGCCGTTTGGCATCAATGCCCTGGTGGGCCTGATCGCCCTGTCGGGGATCCTGATGCGCAATACGCTGATCCTGATTGGCCAAATCCATCATAACCAACAGGCGGGGCTCGATCCGTTCCACGCGGTGGTGGAGGCGACGGTGCAGCGCGCCCGCCCGGTTCTGCTGACCGCGCTGGCGGCGATCCTGGCGTTCATTCCGCTCACCCAGTCGGTCTTCTGGGGAACGCTCGCCTATACGCTGATTGGCGGGACGCTGGGGGGAACCATCATGACCCTTATCTTCCTGCCGGCCATGTACGCGATCTGGTTCCGCATCCGCCCGGCGAACACGGTACAACAGACAGAGTTGCACCTTCAGAGGTAATTCCACTTTGCCGGACCTGGGCGAGGCACATGGCCAGGCCAGGTCCCGGGCAGCGTCAGGCGGGTAAGGATACCGGCACCGCATGAGTGCGGTGTTGATCCTGTTCGAGGCGATCAAGACAATCGAGGCTGATGGCCGATGGCGAGGTCGCGCCGGTGAGGGTCATGGTAACCTTCATATCCTCGGCAAATAAGCGCAGCAGATGCGCCACGCCCGCTTCGCCCGCCGCGGCCAGGGCATAAATATAGGCCCGACCGAGCAGCACGCCTTTCGCGCCGAGGGCCAGCAGACGTATAACGTCCACGCCGGAGCGCACCCCGGAATCGGCAAGCACTGTCAGATCGTCGCCGACCGCATCCACCACCCTGGGCAGCGCCCGGGCGGTGGGGATGGCGCCATCGAGCTGTCTGCCGCCATGATTCGACACCACAATACCATCGGCGCCCAGCCGCACGGCATTGCGCGCATCGTCGGCATCGAGGATCCCTTTGATGATTAATTTCCCTTGCCAGCTGTCGCGGATCCACTCCAGATCGTGCCAGGCGATGGACGGGTCGAAGTTGTTGCTGATGAACCCCATATAGTCGTCCATGGTCATTTTGTGGCCGGTGTAGGCTTCGATATTACCAAACGACAGGGGTCTGCCCGCCAGCCCGACGTTCATCGCCCAGCGCGGATGGGTGCAAGCCTGGAGATATTGTCGCAGGGTGGCGTGCGGCCCGGACATCCCTGAGCGGTTATCGCGATACCGCGAGCCGGGGATTGGCATATCGACGGTAAATACCAGGGTTTTCATGCCAGCGGCCCAGGCGCGCTCCAGCGCGTTACGCATATAGCCGCGATCTTTCAGTACGTACAGCTGGGACCAGAGCGCGCCGCTGGCGTGGCTCGCCACCTCTTCAATCGAGCAGACCGACACGGTGGATAAGGTGTACGGGATCCCGGCGCGGGAGGCGGCGCGGGCCGCCTGGACTTCGCCGCGGCGGGCGTACATCCCGGTGGCGCCGACGGGCCCCAGCGCCACGGGCATCGCCCATGGGGCATCAAGGATCGTGGTCGCCAGCGTCGGTTCGCCGGCCCCGCACAGTACGCGCTGGCGAAGAGCTACCGAGGCAAGCTCGGCGGCGTTGGCGTTCATGGTGTTTTCCGCCACCGCGCCACCGTCAATATAATCGAAAAGGAAGCGGGGCAGACGACGACGAGCGGCTTCGCGATAATCGCTGGGGGCTGAAACAATCATTATTATGTCCTTATGTTTTTTAACCTTAGTGGATGTTCTGCAGGTAAAAAAACTATAGGCTTCTAAAAACCGGTGGGGAAATGAAATATTAGCATTCCCACTATTCCCTCATGGAATAATCTGCGTTGCACTCTGTGGTTGTTATTTTCTTTTAATGCTAACCGGTAAGGACATTATTTTTTGCGCCGGGCGCGGATTGGGCACAATAAATCAGCCTTGCGCCAGGCCACAGCACTGAAAAGGGGAAGGAGAGATCAGCCCGGCGCCAGGGAATACGCGCGCAGAAAGACGTCCAGGGCGCGCTCAACCCGCTGTTTGATTTCGTCGTCGGACAGCGGAGGTCTTGCGCCAAGTTTTATCGCCAGGCTGGTCATTCCCAACCATAAACCGGCCAGTTCGTCGGCAGCCTCCTGCGGATCGCAGGCTCGTAAAGTACCGGCTTCGATCGCCTCGGCGATGATCGCTTCCAGCATCTGCTGCGCGCGCCCCGGCCCGGCGGCGTAAAAGCGGCCGGGGAGATCGGGGTGACGCACGGCAGCCGAGGCGATCAGTCGGTCCCAGCCGGTCAGTTCCCGCTGGTTGATAAAGCGGACAAAGCGATAGCCAAACGCCGTCAGTACCTCGATCAGTGGCAGATGATGGCGCTGGGCGAAATCATGGTCGCTGATGGTGAGATCCGATTCCTGGCGTAAGACCGCCTCTATCAGATGTTCTTTATCGCTGAAATTGGCATACAGGGTGGCTTTCGCCACCCCGGCTACGCGGGCGATTTCGGCCGTTGTCACCTCCAGGCCCTGTTCCAGAAACAGCTTACGGGCGGCCTGAAG
Organism: Klebsiella sp. K47; assembly: GCF_051858335.1. Classification (NCBI taxonomy): domain Bacteria; kingdom Pseudomonadati; phylum Pseudomonadota; class Gammaproteobacteria; order Enterobacterales; family Enterobacteriaceae; genus Klebsiella; species Klebsiella sp. K47. The sequence continues at coordinate 42,011 of NZ_JBPYUI010000019.1, read as the reverse complement.
TATCGCCTGCGTTTTCAATGGATCTTTTGGCCGACCTTTCTGACGAGGGGTTTCGCTCATCGCCGATAGCCTGCAAACAGCGCGCTCATAATTAATCCTCCGACCACGGTAATGTGTTCAAGCGCAATATGGAATTCCTCAGTGCGCCGGGGTTCACTGAAGGCCCAGAAGGCGTGTCCCAGCGGAATAGTGAGTAATGTAAACACAATCAGCATCCCCGATCCAATCCAGCCGTAGCCGGCAGGATTAAAAACGATCAGCGCCGAACCCGCCAGCTGGCAAAAAATCGTGCCCGCCGCGAACAAGACCGGCCACGGCAGGCCGACGGTCACCATCTCCTGAACGATCTCCGCGAAATGAAAGACGCCGTAGATGCCTGCCATCCAGAAGAAGAAGGTCACCAGGACGCGAGAGAGACAAAGGGTGATGAAAAACAAGGTCGAATTAGGCATAAGATTTTACGCAATTGATAATAAACAGACTAAGGAGTCTAAAAAATAATTTCAAGACTCACAAGTCTGTTAATTGTCCATTAGTGTTATGCCATTGTAATCAGCCGCTTAGTTTGTTTTTCTCCTGCCAGGTGCCCTGCCGCAGGCTTTGCGTCAGACGTAAAGAAGGTGAATTTGAAATTGAGCAGATGGTATCTTTTGCTAGCCTTTCTGAGGAGGACAGACGGAGCGACACCATGAAAGATAAAGATGAACAAACGGCATTGATTGGCATGGCCATCGGCGCGGCGGTCATTAGCTTAGTGGCTACACAAAAGCAGATTAATCAGGGGAGTATCGTGGATGAACTGGTGAGGCTGGGCAGACAGAAGGGGGACGGGGTAGAGGATGAGGTCTTTGTCCAGGCCGCCCGGCTGGTGAGTAAAGGCACCTAGCCAGCCGGTATCCCGCCTGGCAGCCCCGTTTGCCCGTTTTATTTTGGTTTTTATTTCCCGAACGCGGCCAGGCGAGCGGCGCTTATTCCTTTCCTGAAGCGTTACCGGCGGGCGCTTTCACTACCCGCTTTTTGCTAGCGCATGGCCGGGGCCGCGCCCCGCGCTGGCATGGTCTTTCTGTTACGTTGTCACTTTATGCTCGTCTGCAAAGGATAACCAGCAAGGTGGTCTGCCGCTATTGCATAAATCGGTATTTTCGATACATCTTTGCCATTGCGTGCGGAGATAGAATGATTTCAAAATAACATATTATAAATCAATCGATTAAGTTCTATTTGCACGCCCTGATAATCCCCGGGCGAGGGTCTATGCTTATAAAAAGCACTAAATGAGGCAATACCCCTGCTGCAGAAGGGTTGAAGTGATAATCATTATCACTAACATGGCGGTATGCCTTGATGGCGCCAACCTGGAGGTCTATCGATGGAAGTACAAGCAGGAACTTTTAATCCCGCCGATTTCAGCTGGCAGGGACTGACCATGACGCCGGCCGCTGCCGCGCATATTCGCGATCTGATGCGCAAGCAGCCGGATAAGAAAGGGCTGCGGCTGGGCATTAAAACCAGCGGCTGCGCTGGTTTTGGCTATGTGCTCGAAATGATTGCCGAGCCGGCGCCCGACGATCTGCTCTTTGAATCTGACGGGGCGAAGCTGTTTGCGCCGCTGCAGGCGATGCCGTTCATCGACGGCACCGAGTTGGATTATGTCCGGGAAGGTTTAAATGAAATCTTTAAATTTCATAACCCGAAAGCGCAGCATGAGTGCGGCTGCGGCGAAAGTTTTGGGGTGCAGGCGGAGTAACTATGTCGCGTAATACTGAAGCAACTGACGATGTCAAAACCTGGACCGGCGGCCCGCTCAACTACAAAGAGGGCTTTTTTACTCGCCTGCAAACCGATGAGCTGGCCAAAGGCATTAATGAAGAAGTCGTTCGGGCTATCTCGGCTCGCCGCAATGAGCCGCAGTGGATGTTGGAGTTTCGTCTGAATGCCTACCGGGCGTGGCTGGAAATGGAGGAGCCGCACTGGCTGAAAGCGCATTACGATAAGCTGAATTATCAGGATTACAGCTACTATTCCGCGCCCTCCTGCGGCAACTGCGATGAGACCTGCGCCTCCGAGCCTGGCGCGGTGCAGCAGACCGGGGCCAATACCTTTCTGACCAGCGAGGTGGAAGAAGCCTTTAACCAGCTGGGCGTGCCGGTACGCGAAGGGCGCGAGGTGGCGGTGGACGCGATATTTGACTCGGTGTCGGTGGCGACCACCTACCGAGAAAAGCTGGCCGAGCAGGGGATCATCTTCTGTTCTTTCGGCGAGGCGATCCACGACCATCCGGAACTGGTGAAAAAGTATCTGGGCACCGTAGTGCCGGGGAATGACAACTTCTTTGCCGCGCTGAACGCCGCGGTGGCTTCGGACGGCACCTTTATCTATGTGCCGAAGGGCGTCCGCTGCCCGATGGAGCTGTCGACCTATTTCCGCATCAACGCCGAAAAGACCGGGCAGTTTGAACGCACCATTCTGGTGGCCGATGAAGGCAGCTACGTCAGCTATATTGAAGGCTGCTCGGCGCCGGTGCGCGACAGCTATCAGCTGCATGCCGCGGTCGTTGAAGTCATCATCCATAAAGACGCGGAAGTGAAATACTCCACGGTGCAGAACTGGTTCCCCGGCGATAACAACACCGGCGGGATCCTCAACTTCGTCACCAAGCGCGCCCTGTGTGAAGGGGAGAACAGCAAAATGTCATGGACCCAGTCGGAAACCGGCTCGGCCATCACCTGGAAATACCCCAGCTGCATCCTGCGCGGCGATAACTCGATCGGCGAATTCTTTTCGGTGGCGCTGACCAGCGGCCATCAGCAGGCGGACACCGGCACCAAAATGATCCATATCGGCAAGAACACCCGCTCGACCATCATCTCGAAAGGGATCTCCGCCGGACACAGTCAGAACAGCTATCGCGGGCTGGTCAAAATCATGCCGACCGCCACCAACGCCCGCAACTATACCCAGTGCGATTCGATGCTGATCGGCCCGGACTGCGGGGCGCATACCTTCCCGTATGTTGAATGCCGCAACAACAGCGCCCAGCTGGAGCACGAGGCGACCACCTCGCGGATTGGCGAAGATCAATTGTTCTACTGCCTGCAGCGCGGGATCAGCGAAGACGATGCCATCTCGATGATCGTCAACGGTTTCTGTAAAGACGTCTTCTCCGAGCTGCCGCTGGAGTTCGCTGTAGAGGCGCAAAAATTGCTGGCCATTAGCCTTGAACATAGCGTCGGCTGATAATTAAGGAAAAAAGATGTTAAGTATTCAAGATTTACACGTCGCCGTCGAAGATAAAGCGATCCTGCGCGGGCTGAACCTAGAGGTGCGCCCGGGAGAGGTCCACGCCATTATGGGGCCGAACGGCTCAGGCAAAAGTACGCTTTCGGCCACCCTGGCCGGGCGTGAAGATTATGAGGTGACTGGCGGTCGCGTCGAATTTAAGGGCAAAAACCTGCTCGAACTCGCTGCGGAAGATCGCGCCGGGGAAGGTATCTTTATGGCCTTCCAGTATCCGGTAGAGATCCCCGGCGTCAGCAACCAGTTTTTCCTGCAGACTGCGCTGAATGCCGTGCGCAACTATCGTGGCCAGGAGGCGCTGGATCGTTTCGATTTCCAGGACTTAATGGAAGAAAAGATCAAGCTGCTGCAGATGCCGGAAGATCTCCTGACCCGCTCGGTGAACGTTGGCTTCTCCGGCGGTGAGAAAAAGCGCAACGATATTTTGCAAATGGCGGTGCTTGAGCCGGAGCTGTGCATTCTCGATGAATCGGATTCGGGGTTGGATATCGATGCCCTGAAAATCGTCTCGCAGGGAGTGAATGCCCTGCGCGACGGCAAACGCGCCTTTATCATTGTCACCCACTATCAGCGCATCCTTGACTATATCAAGCCGGACTATGTCCATGTGCTCTATCAGGGACGGATTGTGAAGTCGGGCGATTTCTCTCTGGTCAAACAGCTGGAGGAGCAGGGCTATGGCTGGCTTACCGAACAGCAGTAACGCGCTGCAGCAGTGGCACCATCTGTTTGAAGCGCAGGGCGGCCCGCGTACCCCGGAGGCCAGTCAGCATCTGCAGCAGCTGCTGCGCCTTGGGCTGCCGACGCGCAAGCACGAGGACTGGAAATACACTCCGCTGGATGCCCTACTTAACGGTCGCTTTGTCGCCGATGAGGGGGCCTCTCTCAGCGCTGAACAGCGTGATGCGCTGGCGCTGCCGCTGGACGCCTGGCGGCTGGTGTTTATCGATGGCCGCTATCATCCTCAGCTGAGCGACGATCTTGCCGCCAGCGGCGTGGAGGTCAGTGTCGATAATCAGCGCCAGCATCTGCCGGATGCCCTGCAGCCGGAGGTGTTTCTCCATCTGACCGAAAGCCTGGCCCAGACGGTGACCCGCATTCGCGTGCCGCGCAACCGCCGCCTGGATAAACCGCTGCTGCTGATGCATATCACCAGTGGCCTGGCCGGCGATGCGCTGAATACCGCCCACTATCGCCATCACCTGGCGCTGGAGAGCGGGGCGGAGGCGACGATTGTCGAGCATTACCTGAGCCTCAATGAGCAGCCGCATTTCACCGGCGGGCGATTGACCATGACGGTGGCCGATAACGCGCACCTCCAGCATATCAAGCTGGCATTTGAGAATGCCCGCAGCTATCACTTCGCCCATAACGACCTGCTGCTGGGCCGCGACGCCTCGGCCTTCAGCAGCAGTTTCCTGCTTGGCGGCCAGGTGCTGCGTCACCAGACCAGCACCCGCCTGGGCGGCGAAAACAGCAACCTGCGCCTCAATTCGCTGGCGATGCCGGTGAAAAATGAGGTCTGCGATAGCCGCACCTGGCTCGACCATCAGGTCGGCTACTGCACCAGCCGCCAGCTGCACAAAACCATCGTCAGCGATAAGGGGCGGGCGGTGTTTAACGGGCTGATCAACGTCGCGCCGCTCGCGCTGAAAACCGACGGTCAGATGACCAACAATAATCTGCTGCTCGGGCGGCTGGCGGAGGTCGACACCAAACCGCAGCTGGAAATTTACGCCGATGACGTGAAATGCAGCCACGGGGCGACGGTGGGGCGCATTGACGAAGAGCAGCTGTTCTATCTGCGCTCGCGCGGTATCGAACAGCAGGCGGCGCAGCAGATGATCCTCTACGCCTTCGCCGCCGAGCTCACCGAGGCTATCCGCAGCGACGCGCTCAGAGAGCAGGTGCTGGCGCGTATTGGACAGCGTTTGCCGGGAGGCACAGTATGACATTTTCAGTAGAACAGGTTCGCGCCGATTTTCCGGTACTGAACCGGGAGGTCAACGGTCAGCCGCTGGTCTATCTCGACAGCGCCGCCAGCGCCCAGAAGCCGGAGGCAGTGATCGGCGCAGAAGCGGAATTCTATCGCCACGGCTACGCGGCGGTGCACCGCGGCATCCATACCCTCAGCGCGGAAGCCACCGCGCGGATGGAAGCCGTGCGTCAGCAGGCGGCCACCTTCCTTAACGCCGGATCGGCGGAGGAAGTGGTGTTCGTCCGCGGCACCACCGAGGGTATCAACCTGGTGGCCAACAGCTGGGGAAACGCCAACGTCGGCGCCGGGGATAACATCATCATCAGCGAAATGGAGCACCACGCCAATATTGTGCCGTGGCAGATGCTCTGCGCCCGCGTCGGGGCTGAGCTGCGGGTGATCCCCCTGAACCCGGACGGTACGCTGCAACTGGATGTTGTCCCGGGACTGTTTGACCCGCGCACCCGCCTGCTGGCGATAACCGAGGTCTCCAACGTGCTGGGGACGGAAAACCCGCTGGCGGCGCTGATTGCTCTTGCGCATCAGCATGGCGCGAAAGTGCTGGTGGATGGCGCCCAGGCGGTGATGCACCACCCGGTGGACGTCCAGGCGCTGGGCTGCGATTTTTATGTTTTCTCCGCCCACAAGCTGTATGGGCCGACCGGGATCGGCGTGCTCTACGCCCGGTCCGAGCTGCTGCAGACGATGGCGCCTTGGGAAGGGGGCGGGTCGATGATCGCCACCGTCAGCCTGACGGAGGGCACCACCTGGAATCAGGCGCCGTGGCGCTTTGAGGCCGGCACGCCGAATACCGGGGGGATCATCGGCCTCGGCGCGGCGCTGACCTACGTCAGCCAGCTGGGACTGACGCAGATTGCCGAGTATGAGCAGACGCTGATGCGCTACGCGCTCGATGCCCTGCGCGCGGTACCGGATCTGATCCTTTACGGCCCGGCGCAGCGTAAAGGGGTAATTGCTTTCAACCTCGGTCAGCATCACGCCTATGACGTCGGCAGCTTCCTCGATAACTACGGGATCGCCGTGCGGACCGGACACCACTGCGCGATGCCGTTGATGGCCCGGTATCAGGTACCGGCTATGTGTCGGGCATCGCTGGCGATGTACAATACCACGGAAGAGGTGGACCGCCTGGTGGCCGGCCTCCAGCGGATCCGCAAACTGTTAGGGTAAAGGATGGGACAATGGCGGCACTACCGGACAAAGACAAACTGTTGCGTAACTTTAGCCGTTGCGCCAACTGGGAAGAGAAGTATCTCTATATCATCGAGCTTGGCCAGCGTCTGGCGCCGCTAAGCCCGGAAGAACATAGCGTGCAGAACATTATTCAGGGCTGTCAAAGCCAGGTCTGGATCGTGATGGACCAGGATCCCACAGGCGTGATCACCCTGCGCGGCGATAGCGATGCGGCGATCGTCAAGGGTCTGATAGCGGTGGTGTTTATCCTCTATGACCGGATGACCGCTCAGGACATCACCGAGTTCGACGTGCGTCCGTGGTTTGAAAAAATGGCGCTCACCCAGCATCTCACCCCCTCCCGCTCGCAAGGCCTCGAAGCCATGATCCGCGCGATACGCGCGAAAGCGGCAAATATTAGCTAGAATAAACAGGTAGATTTCATTCTGTTACGTCCGGCAGGGCGCTGACCCTGCCGCCGTTCAGTCTCCTGGCGTTTTATCAGCGAAAGAAGGAATCTCAGTATGAAACGCAAAATGATGATCACCTTAGCCCTTCTCAGCGCCCTTGGCGCCTCCTCGGCCGCCTGGGCCGTTGATTATCCGCTTCCTCCCGCCAACAGTCGGCTGATTGGTCAGAATCAGTACTGGACGGTCCAGGAGGGAGATCGCAACCTGCAGGCGATTGCGCGCCATTTCGATACCGCGGCGATGCTGATCCTCGAAGCCAACGATACGATTGCGCCGGTGCAGCCGAAGCCCGGCACTCAGGTCCTTATCCCTTCTCAGATGCTGCTGCCCGACGTGCCGAGGGAGGGCATTGTCGTCAACCTCGCCGAACTGCGGCTGTATTACTTCCCGCCGGGAGAGAATCAGGTGCAGGTCTATCCGCTGGGCATTGGCCAGTTAGGTCTGGAAACGCCGGAGATGACCACCCGCGTGGGGCAGAAGATCCCTAACCCTACCTGGACGCCTACCGCCGGCATCCGCGCGCGCTCGCTGGAGAAAGGGGTGACGCTGCCAGCGGTGGTCCCGGCCGGACCGAACAATCCCCTGGGCCGCTATGCGCTGCGTCTGGCCTACGGTAACGGTGAATATCTCATCCACGGAACTAACGCCCCAGACAGCGTTGGTCTGCGCGTCAGCTCGGGCTGTATGCGGATGAACGCTGATGACATCAAAGCGCTGTTCAGCCAGGTGAAAACCGGGACGCCGGTACGGATTATCAATCAGCCGGTGAAGTTTGCCGTCGAGCCGGATGGTAAACGCTATGTCGAAGTCCACAGGCCGCTTTCGCAGACCGAAGGGGAAAACACCCGGACCATCGCTTACACGCTGCCAGCGGCGTTTCACGCCTTCGCAGAGGATAAAGCAGTGGATGACCTGCAGTTGAAAAAAGCGATGTCGAGAAGGGCGGGGTATCCGGTGGTGGTGTCGGCTGGGGCAGGTAGCACGGCGACGTCGCTGTCGGCGCAGAATAGTTCGTCTGACAACGGTCTGCTTACCCAATAGCCCTCATGCTGAGGGCAAAAAAAATGGCGCACAGAGTGCGCCATTTTTATTACCAGAACTCTTACTTACGGTAAGAGTGAGCCTGGTTGTCCAGACGCTGGTTAGCGCGAGCTGCGTCGTCTTTAGCAGCCTGAACGTCGGAACGCATTGCGTTCACGTCGTTGCTCAGCTGGTCAACTTTAGCGTTCAGAGTCTGAACGTCAGAAGACAGCTGATCGATTTTAGCATTGCTGGAGCAACCAGCCAGCAGAGTAGAACCCAGGATTACCGCGCCCAGTACCAGTTTAGTACGATTCATTATTAATACCCTCTAGATTGAGTTAATCTCCATGTAGCGTTACAAGTATTACACAAAGTTTTTTGGGATGAGAATATTTTTTTTACCTGAACGCACTTATTTTTGATCGTTCGCTCAAAGAAGCATCGAATTGCTCAGAATCGCTGAAAAAGGCGAGTGAAAACAGCGCGCTTCCATCGGATTCATCTTAGATAATCCCTTATTAAATAGTAAATTCCGATTTGCATTTTTAATAGGAAGAGCTAATCAATGAATAAAAAAAAGCGCCCCGCGAGGCGCTTTATTAAAAAAAACCAATTAACCTGTAAATTATTACAGCACGTGTACGGAAGCGGTATTAGTCGTGCCGCTCGGCACTAATGCGCCGGAAACCATCACCACTACGTCGCCTTTACGCGCGAGGCCGCTCTTCAGCGCCAGGTCTTTGCCCAGATGATAGAAATCATCGGTAGAGGCAATCTCTTCCACCAGCTGCGGTACCACGCCTTTGCTCAGCACCAGCTGACGAGCGGTGGTTTCGTTGGTGGTCAGCGCCAGGATGGTGGCATCCGGGAAGTATTTGCGCACAGCGCGTGCGGATTTACCGCCCTGGGTGGCGACCACGATCAGCGGCGCTTCCAGTTTCTCAGCGGTTTCTACCGCGCCGCGGCACACCGCTTCGGTGATGCGCAGTTTACGGTTGTCGTTGTTGAAGTCCAGGCGGCTGGTCATCACGCGGTCGGTACGTTCGCAAATGGTCGCCATGATGGTGACCGCTTCCAGCGGGTATTTACCTTTCGCGGATTCGCCGGACAGCATCACCGCATCGGTGCCGTCGAGGATGGCGTTAGCCACGTCGCCGGCTTCAGCGCGGGTCGGACGCGGGTTCTTGATCATGGAGTCCAGCATCTGGGTGGCGGTGATAACCACTTTACGCGCGCGGATACATTTTTCGATGATCATTTTCTGGGCGAAGATAACTTCTTCAACCGGGATCTCCACGCCCATGTCGCCACGCGCAACCATGATGCCGTCAGACGCTTCGAGGATTTCGTCGAAGTTGTTCAGGCCTTCCTGGTTTTCGATTTTGGAGATGATCTGGATGTTTTCGCCGCCGTGGGCTTTCAGGTGCTCACGGATCTCGACGACGTCGGAACGTTTACGGATGAAGGAGGCCGCGACGAAGTCCACGCCCTGTTCGCAACCGAAGATCAGATCCTGTTTGTCTTTCTCAGCCAGCGCCGGCAGGGCGATGGAGACGCCCGGCAGGTTAACGCCTTTGTTCTCGCCAAGATCGCCATTGTTCAGCACTTTACAGATAACTTTGTTGCCTTCGATAGCCGTGACTTCCATGCCGATCAGGCCATCGTCCACCAGGACGGTGTTGCCGACGGCGAGGTCGGAGGTGAAGCCTTCATAGGTTACCGCAACGATTTCGTTGTTGCCGATGACGGATTTATCGGTAGTGAAGGTGAAGGTCTGGCCTGCTTTCAGGGAGACGTCGTTGCCGCCTTCCAGCTTGATGGTACGAATTTCCGGCCCTTTGGTGTCCAGCAGAATAGCGGCTTTCTTACCGGTTTTGCTCATCACATTGCGCAGGTTCTGGATGCGCTGACCGTGTTCCGCATAGTCACCGTGGGAGAAGTTCAGACGCATCACATTCATGCCGGCTTCCAGCATTTTGGTCAGCATCTCTTCAGATTCGGTTTTCGGACCGATGGTGCAAACAATTTTGGTCTTTTTCATGACAGTTTTAGTCTTTAAGTTGTGAAGGATATGGAATTCTCGCTCCGCGGGCGCACTGCCGGGGAGCCAAACCTGTATTACGAAAGTTGCTAAGCCACGCCCTAAGGATAGGTGACAACCCTGAAGCGTGCAGAAGAATGTGTGCTGGCGGTTCAGCCCATGAAATGTGGCAAGGTGTTATGCGTTTTATCATGCAGTCCAATGCGCTGAAACCATTCAAGAAAGAATCGAAGCGCATTATACGCTGCCGAAATCAAAAAGGAAAATAAAAACCTCGTTTCAAATTATGGACAAAACGCGTAACAAAACCGGCACGTTATGCAAAAATCTACGCAACACACTTTTTCGTCACCGGCTATGAAAAAGAGTAAAAGAAATGGATTATTTCGCCATCATGAGCCGGTAAAATGCGTCATTGAACCTTTAAAGTGGCGATGGTTTGCGTTGTGCGGGAAATCTATCAATAATGATTTGATTGATAATGATAAAATACGAGCTAAATTCTATGGGAAATAAAGCGAAAGACGACGACCTGTACCAGGAAATGTGCCGCGTGGTGGGTAAAGTCGTGCTGGAAATGCGTGACCTGGGTCAGGAGCCGAAACACATTGTCATTGCCGGTGTGCTGCGCACCTCGCTGGCGAACCGCAAAATTCAGCGTTCGCCGCTCACCGTGGAGGCTATGGAGAAAGTCATTCATGCGCTTTCCGGGCACTGATCCCTTACGCCGGCGGGTCAGGAAATCACGAAGCGGATCACCGCCCTGACGGCAATGTCACAATGGTGAGCCACCATCGCTTCATCGTCGATGGCGGGTAGCGGATCGTCAAGATACAGGCTGCTGAAGGTGTAGAAGTTCGACACCTGATAAAAGCTGAAGCTGCTGATTAACCGGTGGACATCGCGCGCGTCGAGCCCCGCCTGAAAGACGCCCTGCTGCTGGCCGCGCAGTAAAATGTCTTCCAGAATCGACAGGGCGGTACGATTCAGCGGCTTCAGTTCACCCGAGCTTTTTAACCACTTGCCGCGCTGCATATTCTCCATGCAAATGACGCGCATATAGTCCGCATGGGTGGCGTGATAGCGCACGCTCCAGCGCACCAGCCGCACCAGCGCCTCCACCGGCGGCACATTCTCCAGCCCCAGCTGCTGCTCGGTTTCGCGGATCCGCGCATACACATGCTGCAGCACCTCCTGATAGAGCTGTTCTTTGCTTTTGAAGTAGTAAACCACCATGCGTTTGGTGGTCTGCGCCTCGGTGGCGATCTGCTCCATGCGGGCGCCTGACAGCCCGTGTTCAGCAAAGACAGCGATAGCGGCGCTGAAGATCCGCGCCTTCAGGGATTGTGCTTCATCATGGGCAACGACGGTCATGGCAACTCCTTTTTCTTGGGTGACAAAAAATACACATAATGATCACAATTTAGCAACCCGGTATGGCGCAAATGAACCAAATGATACATATTCAAGGCTTACGTCAGCTGTTGACCCGAGGACCTTATGCTGCGCTCTATCGCCACCGTTTCGATTTCCGGCACCCTGCCTGAGAAGCTGCACGCTATTGCGGCGGCGGGGTATCAGGGGGTGGAAATTTTCGAGAACGATCTGCTCTATTATACGGGGACGCCGGCGGAAATCCGCCAGCTTGCCGCCGATTTAGGGTTAAAAATCACGCTTTTTCAACCCTTTCGCGATTTTGAAGGCGCCAGTCGGGCGCAGTTTGCGGCGAATATGGCCCGCGCTCGGCGCAAGTTTGCTCTGATGCGCGAGCTGGGCTGCGAGACGCTGCTGTTGTGCAGCAATGTACAGTCGGACTGCTCGGCGGATAGCGAATTGCAGGTCGCGGACCTGCGGGCGCTGGCCACGCTGGCGGAAGAGGAGGGGATCGCTATCGGCTATGAGGCCCTGGCCTGGGGAACCCATGTGAACCGCTGGCAGCAGGCCTGGGAGCGGGTGCGGCGGGTGGACAGCCCGGCGTTGGGCCTGGTGCTAGACAGCTTCCATATTCTGGCCCGCGGCGACACGCTGGACGCGCTACCGTCGGTGCCGGTGGAGAAAATCACCTTTGTACAGCTCGCCGATGCGCCGTATATGAAAATGGATTTGCTGGAGTGGAGCCGCCACTTCCGCTGCTTTCCCGGACAGGGGGAGCTGCCGCTGGAGGTGTTTGCCGAGCAGATCACCCGCTGCGGCTACCGCGGCCCCTGGTCGCTGGAGATCTTTAATGACGGTTTTCGCGCCTCGCCGAACGGCGCGACGGCCAAAGATGGTTATCGTTCGCTGCTGTGGCTGGAGGAGCAAACCCGCCGTCGGCTCCCGACGTGCGATGCCGATCTGTTTTCACCGCCGCCGCTGCCGGTCTACCAGGGACTGGAGTTTATCGAATTCGCCGCCAGCGCCGCCGAGGCGCAGCGCCTGGGGCAACATCTGCAGGCGCTGGGTTTTCAGCACGAGGGAAGCCACCGCTCCAGACAGGTGACGCTGTGGCGCAACGGCGGGGCGCGGATCGTCATCAACCATCAGCCGCACAGCTGGGCCGACCATTTTTATCAACGCCACGGGGTATCGCTCTGCGCGATGGCGCTGCGGGTCGAGCACAGCGCGTCGCTTGTCGCCCGCGCCCGCGCGCTGGGGTATGCCACCTGGCAGGGCGACGCCGGGCCGAACGAAACGCCGATCCCGGCGATCTGCGCCCCCGACGGCAGCCTTATCTATCTCATCGACGCCGGGGAGGCTATCTACGAGCGCGATTTTCATCTGCGTGATGGCGTGACGGTGCGCGAGGATTATCTCGGTATCGATCATCTGGCGCTGGGAATGGAGGCCGACAGCCGCGATAACTGGGTGATGTTCTTCCGTACGGTGTTTGGTTTTTCCCTTGAGCATGAGCAGACGCTGCCGGACCCGTATGGACTGGTGCGCAGCCTGGCGGTGCGCAGCCCGCAGGGCGATATCCGTCTGGCGCTGAATATTTCGCAGAGCCGGGCGACGCAGATCGCCCGCTCCGTCGCTTGCTACCAGGGGGCGGGGCTGCAGCATGCCGCCTTTGCCTGCCGCGATCTGCCGGCCGCCTGCGACCAGCTTGCCGAGGTTGCCCGCCATACGCTGCCGATCCCGGCCAATTATTATGACGATCTGCTGGCGCGCTTTGGCGGCGAGCTGGACGTCGGGCAGCTTCAGCGCCAGCAGCTCCTCTATGACCGCGATCCGCAGGGGGGAGATTTCCTGCATCTTTACACCCGGCCGTTTACCGCCGGCCGCTTTTTCTTTGAGTTAACCGAGCGCCGGGCTGGCTATGCGCTCTATGGCGCAGCGAATGCGGCCGTCCGTCTGGCGGCGATGCAGTATTGTTAGCCTGAATCAAATGGTTCATTATGCGTTAAACACAATAACAACACCCTCTGTACCCGAGACAGGAACCGACTATGAGCTCATATAGCCCTAACCCGACGGCTGCCGCCCAGCCAGCCGTCACCGTGCGCCGCTCCCGGCGGCGTATCGGCATTCTTGCGCTGTTGGCCATTGGCACCATGATCAACTATCTCGATCGCACCGTACTGGGGATCGCCGCCCCAAAGCTCACCGCTGAGCTGGGGATCGACCCGGCGATCATGGGAATCCTCTTCTCCGCCTTCGCCTGGACCTATGCTCTGGCGCAGATCCCCGGCGGACTGTTTCTCGACCGCTTTGGCAACAAAGTGACCTACTTTTTGTCACTGACCCTGTGGTCGCTGTTTACCCTGTTCCACGGCATGGCGGTGGGGCTGAAGACGCTGCTGCTGTGCCGCTTCGGGCTCGGCATTAGCGAAGCGCCGTGCTTTCCGGTCAACAGCCGGGTGGTCAGCGCCTGGTTCCCACAGCAGGAGCGGGCGAAGGCCACGGCGGTGTACACCGTGGGGGAGTATCTCGGGCTGGCCTGCTTTGCGCCGCTGCTGTTCTGGATCATGGACGGTTTCGGCTGGCGGGTGCTGTTCGTCAGCGTTGGCGCCGTCGGCATTCTGTTTGCCCTGGTGTGGTGGCGCTGCTACCGCGAACCGCATGAAGATCCGCGCCTTAGCCAGCAGGAGCGCGAGCATATCGAAAACGGCGGCGGCCTCAGCGCCCCGACCGACCAGCAGGTGGCGTTCAGCTGGCCGCTGGTCCGCCAGCTGCTGAGCAAACGGCAGATCATCGGCGCCAGCATCGGCCAGTTTGCCGGCAATACCGTGCTGGTGTTTTTTCTCACCTGGTTCCCCACCTGGCTGGCCACCGAGCGGCATATGCCCTGGCTGAAGGTCGGCTTTTTCTCCATCCTGCCGTTTGTCGCCGCCGCCGGCGGGGTGATGTTTGGCGGCTGGCTCTCCGACAAGCTGCTGAAAGCCACCGGGTCAGCCAACCTCGGTCGTAAGCTGCCGATCGTTGCCGGCCTGCTGATGGCCAGCTGCATCATCACCGCCAACTGGCTGGAGAGCGACCTGGCGGTGATCCTGGTGATGTCGTTTGCCTTTTTTGGCCAGGGGATGGTGGGCCTCGGCTGGACGCTGATCTCCGATATCGCTCCGAAGGGGCTGGGCGGTCTGACCGGCGGCCTGTTTAACTTCTGCGCCAACCTCGCGGGGATCCTCACCCCGCTGGTGATCGGCTTTATCGTTGCCGGGTTCGGCAATTTCTTCTACGCCTTGATCTACATCGGCGGCGCCGCGCTGCTGGGCGTGGTGGCCTATCTGTTTATCCTCGGCGACGTCAAACGTATCGAGTTATCGCAGTAAGCAAAGGAGCAAGGCATGGTGATTAGTGGGAATACGCGGCTGATAGCGCACCTTGGCTATCCGACCGCCAGTTTTAAGGCGCCGATGATCTACAACCCGTGGTTCGTTGACCAGCAGGTGGACGTGAAGGTGGTGCCGATGGGGGTCAGGCCGGAGGACTACGCCGCGTTTATTCCGCCGCTGTTTACGATGACCAACATCATCGGCGCGCTGGTGACGATGCCGCATAAAATCGCCACCTGCGATCTGGTGCAGCGCCTGAGCCCGACGGCGGCCATCGCTGGCGCCTGCAATGCCATCCGCCGCGAGGCTGACGGTAGCCTGAGCGGAGACATGTTCGATGGCGAGGGATTTGTGCTGGGCCTGCGTCGTAAAGGGTTTAACCCGCAGGGGACGCGGGCGCTGGTGGTTGGCAGCGGCGGGGTGGGATCGGCTATCGCCGCCTCCCTCGCGGCGGCGGGGGTCAGCGCCCTGACCCTGTACGATACCCGGCCCGAGGTGGCGTACGCCCTCGCCGGGCGGCTGCATCAGCACTATCCGCAGCTCGATATCACCCTGATGCAGCCCGATCCTGCCGGACACGAGCTGGTGGTCAATGCCACCCCGCTGGGGATGAAGGCCAGCGATCCGCTGCCGCTGGACGTTGACCGTCTGGCGCCAGGCGCCTGGGTGGGGGAAGTCGTCATGACTCAGGAGTACACCCCGCTGCTGAGGGCCGCTCAGGCACGACAGTGCCACATCCAGCGCGGGACCGACATGCTGTTTGAAATGATCCCTGCCTATCTGCGCTTTTTTGACCTACCGGTAGCCACCCCCGAGCAGCTGCGGACCCTGGCAGAAATTCGCTACTGACGCGACGGCAAACCGGGTAATATAGCGCTATATTATCCGGTTTATAGCGACCTCTTATGACAAACACCACTCTCACGCTGCTGGCGGCGGGAAGCCTGAGAAGCGCTTTCCTGCCGCTGGTGGCGCACTTTCGGCAGCACACTGGCCTGGCGGTCGATGCGCAGTTTGGCCCTGCCGGCCTGCTGCGCGAGCGGATCGAAGCCGGGTCGCCGTGCGCGGTTTTTGCTTCCGCCAACGCGGCGCACCCGCAGGCGCTGCTGCAGGCGGGTCTGGCGCAGGAATGCCAGGGATTTGCCAGCAACCAGCTGATGCTGACCGCCCGGCGGTCGCCGGATAACGATGGCCTGGACTGGCTGGCGCTGCTCAGCACGACCCGCCTGCGGTTGGCGACCTCCACGCCGGGCTGCGATCCGTCGGGAGATTATACCTGGCAGCTGTTCGCCCGAATTGAGGCACGCTATCCAGGGTTGGGCAACGCGATGGCCGGGCGGGCGCAGCAGCTGGTCGGCGGCAGAGACTCACTGAGCGTGCCGCCGGGAGAGATAGCCGGCGCGTGGCTTATTCGCCAGAATCTGGCGGATCTGTTTATCGGCTATGCGCACTATGGCCCCGCGCTGGCCACCTGCGACGATCTGCGTACCCTGACCATCCCGGCGCCGTGGAATATTCGCTGCGATTACCAGCTGGCGCGTCTCAGGGCCGACCCCGCCGCGCTGGCCCTGTATCGCTTTATCCTCGGCGACGTTGGTCAGGGGTATCTCCGGCAGGCGGGTTTTATGCCGTTCAGCGACGCAGCGTAAACCCCGGCGCCAGCAGAGGGAACGCGGAGGCGGCATGGCGGATCAGGCGTACCGGCAGGCCGTACGCTTGCCGGAGATGCGTTTCGCTCAGCACGTCGGCGGTCTCACCCGCCAGCCACCGGCCCTCCGGCAGCAGAAGCAGCGTATGGCTGGCCACCTGTAGGGCGTGGTTGGGATCATGGGTGGTGAACAGGACGGTGCGCGCCTGGCGGTGGGCGAGGTCGCCGATCAGCTGCAGCACCACCTGCTGGTTACCGAGGTCCAGCGCCGAGCAGGGCTCATCCAGCAGGATATTCTGGCTGGCGCTGACCAGCGCGCGGGCAATCAGCACCAGCTGCTGCTGGCCGCCGGAGAGGGCGCCGAAGTCATCTTCGGCCAGGGCGGCAATCCCCAGCTGCGCCAGCGCCTGCTCAACCCGCCGGGCATCCTCCTCGTCCGGCTGGGCAAAGAGATCCACGTGCCGGGCCCGGCCCATCAGCACCACATCGCTCACGCGCCAGCGAAAAGCTGGACGAAACGACTGCGGAACCAGGGCCACGCCGCCCTCGCACTGCATCTCGCCGCCCAGCGGCGGCAACACGCCGGTCAGGGTATCCAGCAGGGTACTTTTTCCCCGGCCATTGGCGCCCAGCACCGCCCAGATCTCACCGGGCCGGCAGGCCAGCGTGAGCGGGGCGAAGAGCGGCTGACGGTGGCCATAGCGTAGCGATTGCAGCGATAATGAGCTGTTCATCGGGTCGTACTCCGGCGTCGGGATTGCACCAGCAACACGGTAAACAGCGGCGCCCCGAGCAGGGCGGTGATGATCCCGATCGGGATCTCCGCCTGGGTCAGCGTGCGCGCCAGATCGTCCACCACCAGCATCAGCGCGGCGCCGAGCCAGAAGGCGGTGGGCAGCAGGCGACGATGGTCAGCCCCTACCAGCAGACGGGCGAGGTGCGGGACCACCAGACCCATCCAGGCGATGCTGCCGCTGACCGCCACCTGGGCTGCCACCAGCACCGCGCAGCAAACCAGCACGCCGCGACGCAGCGCGGCCACCGGAACGCCAAGACTGCGGGCATCCCGTTCCTCCAGGGCCAGCAGGTTGATACGCCAGCGCAGCTTCCACAGCGCCCCGGCAGCCATCGCCAGGGGCAGAGACATAAGCAGTACCTTATGCCAGCTGGCGGTCGCGAAGCTGCCGAGCAGCCAGAAAACGATGTTCGGTAACGTCTCTTCGCTGTCGGCGAGGTACTGCATCAGGCTGACCAGCGCGGCGAAGAAGCCGCTGAGAATGATCCCGGACAGAATCAGCCCCAGCGTGCTGTCCCGCCCCTGGAGGGCGGCGAGGGCGTAAATCAGCCCCAGCGCGACGAGGCCGAAGAAAAAGGTCGAGGCCATCATCAGCAGACTGCCGACGCCCAACAGGATCGCCAGCGTGCCGCCGAAGGCGGAGCCGGCGGTCACCCCGATGATGTGCGGATCCACCAGCGGGTTCTGGAACACGCCCTGCAAGGTGGCGCCGCACAGCCCCAGCGCGCCCCCGACCAGCAGGGCCATCACCACGCGCGGCAGGCGAACCGACCAGACGATCTGCCCGATCACCCCTTCACCTGGCGGCAGATGGACCAGGGTGTGGCCAACGGCGCTCAGGCTTAACGGGTACTGGCCGAAACAGAGCGAGGCGACCGCGATCGCCAGCGTCGCCAGCGCCAGGCTTCCCTGCACCAGCCAGGGCTGAGAGTTAGCGGGCATCTGGCATCCACGCCACGCGGTAAAAACGCTGATAATAATCCCTGGCTTTACTGTCCACATCGATGCTCTGGTAGCGCGCGGGATAGAGTTTTTTCGCCATCCACAGCTCACCCAGCGCCAGGGCCTCTGGCATCGGGTAACCCCAGGCTTTGGCATACTCCGGCATCAGCCACACGCGGTGATGTTTCACCGCATCGATCGTCTGCCACTGCGGGTCGTTCTCTATCTGTTTGACCACCTGCGGATAACGGTCCTGGACGAAGATCACCTGGGGGTTCCACTCCAGCACCTGCTCCAGCGACACCTGGCGGGCGCCTTTTACGCTGGCGGCCGCCACGTTCAGCGCCCCGGCGTGCGCCATCATCAGCCCGGTGTATTTGCCAGCGCCATAGGTATTCAGATCGGGGTTGACCATGTACACCCGCACCCGCTGGTTCGGTGGAATATCGGCCACCGGCGCATTGGCTTGCTTGCGCGCCTCGAAGGTGTAGTGAATCAGCGCCTCGGCCTCGGGCTGGCGCTCGACCACCTCGCCGATAAGGCGGATCCCCTCCATCAGCCCGGCGTTATAGGCCTGCTCTTCGTCAGCCATGGTGGGGTTCATTTTATTTTTTTCCCCGGCGGCATCGTGACGCAGCGAGATGGCCACCACCGGGATCCCGGCCTGTTGGATCTGCGCGATCATTGCCGGCGGCGCATAGTTGGCGACGAAAACCACCTGCGGACGCAGCGCCAGCAGGCTTTCAATATTGACCTGGGTGAGATCGCCCGGGGTCGCCAGTTGCCCGATCTCGGGCATAAAGCGGGCGAACTGCGGCCCGAGCTGTTTCTTCCAGCTGCTTAAGACGCCGACGATATCCTCGGCGGCATGCAGTTGTACCAGCAGGTTGAGCGTCTGATGCTGCAGAACCACAACGCGGGTGACGTGGTCGGGGAGGGTGACCTGGCGACCCAGCTGGTCGGTGACGGTGCGGTCGGCGAAGGTCTGGCCGGTGAACAGGCTGGCGCTGAGCAGCGTCAGGCCCAGCAGTAAGGGGTGTTTTGACATGGTGTGGCCCGAATGGCGTGAAAATTCGTTGTGTATTAAATTATATAACGAAGCCGGGCGCAATGGTTGATCGCATTTATCCTCATCACGATCAGGGCTTTTCGTACCACACTTCTTCATCCTCCATGCGGGCTTCTATCTGCCTCGCCACCCTCTGCAGCGCAGGGAGATGCTTCTGCGCCGCCTGCTCAATGGTCATTGCGCTGGCGATATAGACCAGGTTCAGGCAGCCGATAACCCGCTGCTGACTGCAGACCGGCACGGCGATCGAGGCGATTTTCTCCTCCTGCCGCCAGCCGCGGAAGTTTTCGCCATAGCCGTTCTGGCGGGTGCGGGCGAGGATCGCCGCCAGCCGTTCCGGTTCGCGGGCCAACTGATACTCAGCTTCCGGACGGGCGGCCAGCATGCTGACGATGGCGTCGCGTTCCGCGTCGGGGGCAAAGGCCAGCCACGTCAGTCCGGAGGCGGTGAGCAGCAGCGGCAGCCGCCGTCCGACCATCGCGCGGTGAAACGACAGTCGGCTGAAGCGGTGGGTAGTCTCGCGCACCACCATGGCGTCGACGTCGAGGGTGGTGATGTCCGTTGGCCACTGCACCTCGCGCAGCAGCTCGCCGAGCAGCGGCGTGGCGAGGGCAGAAATCCAATGTTCGTCACGAAATCCATCGCTCAGTTGGCGGACGTTAATGGTCAACCGGAAGCTGTCATCGGAGCGGCTGCGGCGGACAAAACCCTCCTCCTGTAGCGTCTCCAGCAGCCGGCGCACGGTGGTGCGATGCAGGCCGCTAAACTCCGCCAGCAGGCCCGGCGTCGCGCCGCCGTCGAATTTATTTAACAATTTTAATAACAATAAACCCCGGCTTAATCCGCGCACCGTTTTGTACGCTGCGGACTCATCGTCACGCATAAATCCTCCATTAAAATGCTTTAAAAACAGCGTTGTGCACCTGGTGCACATTCGATGATGTTTTGATTGTAGCCGAAAACCCCCGCCCTATACTCAGCCCATTATAAAAATACGTTTACACATGATTAACAAATTGCCTGTCAGCCGGGCAGTTTCCGAGTCGTGAGGTCGCTGAGAATGACAACATCTACACCCGATATTCAACCCGCCGTGCAGCATACCGCTCAGGTCGCCATCGTTGGCGCCGGTCCGGTTGGTCTGATGATGGCCAACTACCTTGGCCAGATGGGCATCAGCGTGCTGGTGGTGGAAAAGCTCGCCACACTGATCGATTACCCGCGGGCCATCGGCATTGACGATGAATCCCTGCGGGCGATGCAGGCGGTGGGGCTGGTGAATGACGTGCTGCCGCATACCACGCCGTGGCACGCCATGCGTTTTCTCACCCCAAAAGGCCGCTGCTTTGCCGATATCCAGCCGATGACCGATGAGTTTGGCTGGTCGCGGCGCAACGCCTTCATTCAGCCGCAGGTCGATGCGGTGATGTATCACGGTCTGCAGCGTTTCCCGCAGGTCCGCTGCCTCTTCTCCCGCGAAGTGGAAGCCTTTAGCCAGACCGGTGACGGTGTCACGTTAAATCTTAAAGGACCGGACGGCGAGCGGGAGACGGTGCGCGCGGACTGGCTGGTGGCCTGCGACGGCGGCGCCAGCTTTATTCGCCGTACGCTGAACATCCCCTTCGAAGGTAAAACCGCGCCGAATCAGTGGATCGTCATCGATATCGCTAACGACCCGCTGGCCACCCCGCACGTTTACCTGTGCTGCGACCCGGTGCGACCCTACGTTTCCGCCGCGCTGCCCCACGGCGTGCGCCGCTTTGAATTTATGGTGATGCCCGGCGAAACCGAAGCTCAGCTCAGCGAACCGCACAATATGCGCCGCCTGCTGAGCAAAGTGCTGCCGGACCCGGATCGCGTCGAGCTGATCCGCCAGCGGGTCTATACGCATAACGCCCGCCTTGCCGAGCGCTTTCGCATCGACCGCGTGCTGCTGGCCGGCGATGCGGCGCACATCATGCCGGTCTGGCAGGGGCAGGGATATAACAGCGGCATGCGCGACGCCTTCAACCTGGCGTGGAAGCTGGCGCTGGTGGTCAATGGCAAAGCGGGAGAGACGCTGCTCGACAGCTACCAGCAGGAGCGCCGCGACCACGCGAAAGCGATGATTGACCTGTCGGTTACCGCCGGCCATGTGCTGGCCCCGCCGAAGCGCTGGCAGGGGGCCGCGCGCGACGGCCTCTCCTGGCTGCTGAACTACCTGCCGCCGGTGAAGCGCTACTTCCTCGAAATGCGCTTTAAGCCGATGCCGCAATACCGCGAGGGGGCGCTGCTGACCGACGGCGCCAGCAAAACCTCGCCGGTGGGCAAAATGTTTATTCAACCGCAGGTGACGCTGGAGAGCGGCGAGAGCGTGCTGCTCGACGACGTCATCGGCGCGAATTTCGCCATTATCGGCTGGGGCTGCAACCCGCAGTGGGGGCTCGACGCCGGGCAGATCGCCCGCTGGCGCGCGATTGGCGTGCGCTTTATCCAGGTGGTGCCCGAGGTGCAGATCCATCGCGAGCAGGATAACGCCCCCGGCACGCTGCGGGTGGGCGACAGGCAAAATCGCCTGAAGAGCTGGTTTGCTCAGCATAACACCGCCATCGCCGTGGTCAGACCGGACCGCTTTGTCGCCGCTCTCGCCATCCCGCAGACCCTCGGCGCGCAGCTGACCGCTCTGGCGGAAAAAATGGCCCTCGCAACCGGGGATACCGCCCACGCTGAAGAGAAGGTGGCCTGATATGCATGCCTATTTGCACTGTCTCTCCCACACCCCGCTGGTGGGATTCGTGGACCCGGAGCAGGCGGTCCTCGATGAAGTGAACGGGGTGATTGCCGACGCCCGGCGGCGGATCGCTGAATTCGATCCAGAGCTGGTGGTGCTCTTCGCCCCCGATCACTACAACGGTTTTTTCTATGACGTGATGCCGCCGTTCTGCCTCGGGGTCGGCGCCACCGCGATTGGCGACTTCGCCAGCGCCGCCGGCGACCTGCCGGTGCCCGCCGAGCTGGCGGAAGCCTGCGCCCACGCCATCCTCAACAGCGGTATCGACCTGGCGGTGTCGTACAACATGCAGGTGGACCATGGCTTCGCCCAGCCGCTGGAGTTTCTGCTGGGTGGCCTGGACAGCGTGCCGGTGCTGCCGGTGTTTATTAACGGCGTCGCCGCGCCGCTGCCGGGTTTTCAACGCACCCGGCTGCTGGGCGAGGCGATGGGCCGCTTTCTCAATACCCTCAATAAGCGGGTGCTGATCCTCGGCTCGGGCGGACTCTCGCACCAGCCGCCGGTGCCGGAGCTGGCGAAGGCCGACGCCCATCTGCGCGATCGCCTGCTCGGCGGCGGAAAACAGCTGCCGCCGGACGAACGCGAACGGCGCCAACAGCGGGTGATCAATGCCGCCCGACGGTTTACCGAAGACCCCCACTCGCTCCATCCCCTCAACCCGGTCTGGGACAACCGCTTTATGAGCCTGCTGGAGCAGGGGCGGCTGAGCGAACTGGACGCGATCGGCAATGACGAGCTGTCGGCGATGGCCGGCAAATCGACGCACGAAATTAAGACCTGGGTGGCCGCTTTTGCCGCGCTATCCGCTTTTGGCCGCTGGCGCAGTGAAGGCCGCTATTACCGGCCGATCCCCGAGTGGATCGCCGGATTCGGCTCGCTGAGCGCCACCACCGAGATTTGATTAACCGGGAGACTAACATGAGCTATCAACCGCAAACTGAAGCCGCCACCAGCCGATTCCTCAATGTCGACGAGGGGGGCCGCACGCTGCGTATCCATATCAATGACTGCGGCGACGGGAAAGAGACCGTGGTCATGCTGCACGGCTCCGGGCCGGGGGCCACCGGCTGGGCCAACTTCAGCCGCAATATTGACCCGCTGGTCGAGGCGGGCTATCGCGTGCTGCTCCTCGACTGTCCGGGGTGGGGCAAAAGCGATGCTATCGTCAACAGCGGCTCGCGTTCGGACCTCAACGCCCGCATTCTGAAAAGCGTGGTCGATCAGCTGGGGATCGATAAAGTCCATCTGCTGGGCAACTCGATGGGCGGCCATAGCGCGGTGGCCTTCACCCTGAGCTGGCCGGAGCGGGTGGCTAAGCTGGTGCTGATGGGCGGGGGGACCGGCGGCATGAGCCTGTTCACGCCGATGCCGACCGAGGGCATCAAGTTGCTGAACGCCCTGTACCGCGAGCCGACCATTGAAAACCTCAAAAAGATGATGAGCATCTTCGTCTTCGACACCCGCGACCTCACCGAGGCGCTGTTCGAGGCGCGTCTCAACAATATGCTGTCGCGTCGCGATCATCTGGACAACTTCGTCAAAAGCCTCGAAGCCAACCCGAAGCAGTTTCCTGACTTTGGCCCGCGGCTGGGCGAAATCACCGCGCCAACCCTGATCGTCTGGGGACGCAATGACCGCTTCGTGCCGATGGACGCCGGGTTGCGCCTGCTCGCCGGGATCGCCGGTTCGGAACTGCATATTTACCGCGACTGCGGCCACTGGGCGCAGTGGGAACATGCCGACAGTTTTAATCAGCTGGTGCTCAATTTCCTCGCACGGGCTTAAGGAGTAAATGATGACTTTTTCTCTTGACGCGCTGGCCCGGCAGCTCCGCGACGCGGAACAGAGCGGCCAGGCGATCGCCCCGCTGCGCGATATTCTCGGCGTCGACAATGCCGACGCCGCCTATGCCATCCAGCGTCTGAACGTCCAGCACCACGTGGCCCATGGCCGGCGGGTGGTGGGCCGCAAAGTGGGCCTGACCCATCCCAAAGTGCAGCAGCAGCTGGGCGTCAATCAGCCGGACTTCGGCACCCTGTTTGCCGACATGTGCTACGGCGACAACGCCGAGGTGCCGTTTGGCCGCGTGCTGCAGCCCAAGGTGGAGGCCGAGATCGCCCTGGTGCTGAAGCAGGATCTGCCGCATGCCGATACCACTTTTGATGAACTGTATAACGCCATCGAATGGGTATTGCCGGCGCTGGAGGTGGTGGGCAGCCGGATTCGCGACTGGTCAATCGGCTTTGTCGACACCGTCGCCGATAACGCCTCCTGCGGCCTGTACGTCATTGGCGGCCCGGCGCAGCGTCCGGCGGGACTGGATCTGAAGCAGTGCGCCATGCACATGACCCGCAACCAGGAGCTGGTCTCCAGCGGCCGCGGCAGCGAGTGTTTGGGGCATCCGCTGAACGCCGCAGTCTGGCTGGCGCGCAAGCTGGCGAGTCTCGGCGAACCGCTGCGGGCGGGGGATATCGTGCTGACCGGGGCGTTAGGCCCGATGGTGACGATTAACGAGGGGGACAGCTTTGTCGCCCATATCGAAGGTATTGGCTCAGTCGCGGCACGCTTCGTTGCCGCCGGAGAAGGAGATCGTGATGCGTAAACGTAAAGTCGCCATTATCGGCTCCGGGAATATCGGCACCGATTTAATGATTAAAATCCTGCGCCACGGCCAGCATCTGGAGATGGCGGTGATGGTCGGCATCGACCCGCAGTCGGATGGCCTGGCCCGCGCCCGGCGCCTGGGCGTTGCGACCACTCACGAAGGGGTGGGCGGCCTGATGCAGATGGCGGAATTTGCCGACATCGATTTTGTTTTTGACGCCACCAGCGCCGGGGCGCACATCAAAAACGATGCCGCGCTGCGCGAAGCGAAGCCGGGGATCCGCGTTATCGACCTGACGCCGGCGGCGATTGGCCCGTACTGCGTACCGGTGGTCAACCTCGCGGACAATCTCCATCAGGGCAACGTCAATATGGTGACCTGCGGCGGGCAAGCGACCATCCCGATGATCGCCGCGGTCTCGCGAGTGGCGAAGGTGCATTACGCGGAGATTGTGGCCTCGATCGCCAGTCAATCCGCCGGGCCGGGCACGCGGGCCAATATTGACGAATTCACCGAAACCACCTCGCAGGCGATTGAAAAAGTCGGCGGGGCGGGCAAGGGCAAAGCGATTATTGTACTGAACCCTGCGGAGCCGCCGCTGATGATGCGCGATACCGTCTACGTCCTGAGCGAGCTGGCGTCGCAGGAGGCCATTGCCGCCTCGATCGTCGAAATGGCGGCGGCAGTGCAGGCTTACGTCCCAGGCTACCGGCTGAAGCAGCAGGTGCAGTTTGAGGTTATCCCCGAGGACAGGCCGGTCAACCTGCCCGGCGTCGGCTGTTTTTCCGGCCTGAAAACCGCGGTGTACCTCGAAGTGGAAGGGGCGGCGCACTATCTGCCAGCGTACGCGGGCAACCTCGATATTATGACCTCGGCGGCGCTGGCGACGGCGGAGCAAATGGCCGGGGCAATGCACAGCGCGGCGGGAGCGACAGCATGAACGGTAAAAAACTTTATATCTCGGACGTGACGCTGCGCGATGGTATGCACGCCATTCGTCACCAGTATTCCCTGGCGCAGGTGCAGCAGATCGCCAGCGCGCTGGATAAGGCCGGGGTCGACTCCATCGAAGTGGCCCATGGCGATGGCCTGCAGGGATCCAGCTTCAACTATGGCTTTGGCGCCCACAGCGACATCGCCTGGATTGAAGCGGCAGCGGATGTCGTGAGCCAGGCGAAAATCGCCACCTTACTGCTGCCGGGCATCGGCACGCTGCACGATCTGAAAGCAGCGTATCAGGCCGGGGCGCGGGTGGTGCGGGTCGCCACCCACTGCAGCGAAGCGGACGTCGCCGCGCAGCATATTGCCTTTGCCCGCGAGCTGGGGATGGACACCGTCGGTTTTCTGATGATGAGCCATATGATCTCCCCGCAGGCGCTGGCGCAGCAGGCGCTGAAGATGGAATCTTATGGCGCGACCTGTATCTATGTGGTGGATTCCGGCGGGGCGATGAACATGAACGACATTCGCGACCGCTTCCGCGCCCTGAAGGCGGTGCTGAAGCCGGAGACCGCCACCGGGATGCATGCCCATCATAATCTGAGCCTCGGGGTGGCGAACTCGATCGTCGCGGTGGAAGAGGGGTGCGATCGCATTGACGCCAGCCTGGCCGGGATGGGGGCGGGGGCGGGCAATGCGCCGCTGGAGGTGTTTATTGCCGCCGCCGACAAGCTCGGCTGGCAGCATGGCACCGATCTCTACGCCCTGATGAACGCGGCCGATGAGCTGGTGCGGCCGCTGCAGGATCGCCCGGTGCGTGTCGACCGCGAAACGCTGGCGCTGGGCTACGCCGGAGTCTACTCCAGCTTCCTGCGCCACAGCGAAGCGGCGGCCAAGCGCTATGGCCTCAGCGCGGTGGATATTCTCGTCGAGCTGGGCAAGCGGCGGATGGTCGGCGGCCAGGAGGATATGATCGTCGACGTCGCGCTGGATCTGCTTAACCGCAATAAATAACTAAGAACGTGCGGCTGACAAAGCATCAGCCGCCAGTCACCTGCTCCGTTTGTTCGGCTATCGCCAAGGTACCCTATGACCAAGATAACGACTGCAACCCCCTCGCGCCTGGTGGTCACCATCGGGCTCTGTTTTATGGTGGCCCTGATGGAAGGGCTGGATCTGCAGGCGGCGGGGATCGCCGCCGTCGGCATGGCGCAGGCCTTTGCGCTGGATAAAATGCAGATGGGCTGGATCTTCAGCGCCGGGATCCTCGGCCTGCTGCCCGGCGCGCTGGTGGGCGGCATGCTGGCGGACCGCCACGGGCGTAAGCGCATTCTGTTGGGGTCGGTGCTGCTGTTTGGCCTGTTCTCGCTGGCCACCGCGCTGGCATGGAGCTTCCCGACGCTGCTGCTGGCGCGCCTGCTCACCGGCGTCGGGCTCGGGGCGGCATTGCCGAACCTGATTGCCTTAACCTCGGAAGCCGCTGGCTCACGTTTCCGCGGCCGGGCGGTAAGCCTGATGTACTGCGGCGTACCCATTGGCGCCGCGCTGGCGGCAGCGCTGGGCTTTTCCGGTCTCGCCGCGGCCTGGCAGATTATTTTCTGGATTGGCGGCGTGGTCCCGCTGCTGCTGATCCCGTTGCTGATGCGCTGGCTGCCGGAGTCGCAGGCGTTTCAGCGCGCGGAGGCCAGCGTGCCGCTGCGCACCCTGTTTGCCCCGGGCCAGGCCGCCGCTACGCTGCTGTTGTGGCTGGGTTATTTTTTCACCCTGCTGGTGGTCTATATGCTGATCAACTGGCTGCCGATGCTGCTGGTGGGCCAGGGATTCCGCGCCAGCCAG
This sequence comes from Klebsiella sp. K47, assembly GCF_051858335.1. Lineage (NCBI taxonomy): Bacteria > Pseudomonadati > Pseudomonadota > Gammaproteobacteria > Enterobacterales > Enterobacteriaceae > Klebsiella > Klebsiella sp. K47. Next base: position 14,652 of record NZ_JBPYUI010000019.1, on the reverse strand, counting down.
GCGGCGGGGGTGATGTTCTCTCTGCAGATCGGCGCCGCCTGCGGCACGCTGCTGCTGGGGGCGCTAATGGATAAGCTCACCCCGCTGCGGATGTCGCTCCTGATCTACAGCGGCATTCTGGCGTCGCTGCTGGCGCTGGGCAGCGCGTCGTCGCTGACTGGCATGCTGCTGGCGGGGTTTGTCGCCGGGCTGTTCGCCACCGGCGGACAAAGTGTGCTTTACGCTCTGGCGCCGCTTTTTTATCCCGCGGCCATCCGCGCCACCGGGGTGGGCACCGCCGTGGCGGTGGGGCGTCTTGGGGCGATGAGCGGCCCGCTGCTGGCCGGCAAGATGCTGGCCCTCGGCACCGGCACCGTCGGGGTGATGGCGGCCTCGGCGCCGGGCATTGTGCTGGCCGGCGTGGCGGTGTTCTGGCTGATGCATCGCCAGCAGCGCGCGGCCATGGTCTGATATGCATCCGGCGGTCTGGTAAAAAAATGCCGGGCCGCCGCCTTGCCTGTCCGCGTCCCCTGGCCTAAGGTAAGACATCATTCCCTGACGCTTATCGTCCCTATGGCTTACACCTCCCGTTTGCTCAATGCGATCCCTGGCATCCGCCACGCTTTTCTTGATGTCCATGAAACCGCCGCCTTTCCCTATGCCGAGCTGGCTCCGGTGAAGCTGGTGCATGGTAATGAGGTTCATCATTATCAGCAGCCGCTGCCGACGCGCCCGCACGCCGACGCGGTGTTTACCGCGGTAGCCGGGCAAAAGGTGGGGGTGGTGACCGCCGACTGTGTGCCGCTGCTGATCGCCTCGCGCGACGGTCGCTACGTCTGCAGCGTGCATGCCGGCTGGCAGGGGCTGGTCAGCGGTATTGTCGACAACAGTCTGGCCTGTTTTCGCCAGCAGGGGGTGGCATTGGCCGATCTGGTCATCGCCGTGGGGCCGCATATTCACCCCTGCTGTTACGAAGTCTCCGCCGGATTCTATCAGCAACTGCTGGACCAGCCCGGCGGTGACCGGGTGGCCCGCCATCGCCAGCGGCTGTTCCATTCCCGTTCGGGCCCGGTCAGCGATCCGCTCAAAGCCGCCGCACGCGGCAGCGATAATCTGTGGTTTGATCTGCGCGCCTTTGCCGAAGCGATCTTCGCAGAGGCGGGGGTGGCGCCGGCGAGCGTTGAATGGCTGGGGAGTTGTACCTACTGCACCCCGCAGTCGCTGGGCTCCTACCGGCGCCGGACCCATTTTCCGGCGCCGAAGAGCTTTCAGTATTCGTGGATCATGCGCGAAGCCTGAGGCGGGCTCGCGCTAGAGCACCCGAAAACCGTGGGTGCCGTCGCGGGCCAGCTGATCCACCAGGCCATACTCCCACTCCAGATAGGCCTGCATGGCCTCGGCGGAATTATCGGTTCCTTCGTACGGACGACGATAGCGGTCACGGCGCTCGACGGCGAGGCCGCTGTCGCCATGCGCCAGCGGCAGACCGGCGGCGATCCACGCCAGCGTCCCGCCGGTAAGCAACTGCACCGGTTTACCGGTCAAGGCCGCCACCTCCGGCACCGCGTAGCGGGCCAGCAGACTGCTGCCGCAGGTCACCACGTAACGTTGGGCGGGAGGGATCACGTCCAGGGCCTGGCGCAGCTGCGAGCGCGTTAGCCACCACGCGCCGGGGATATGGCGAGCGACAAAGTTGGCGCTGGTGGTAAAATCGAGCACCACCGTACCGGGTTCTTCCAGCTGTTGCGCCAGCTGCGCCGGGCTTATCTCCTCCGCCTGCGGGCCGGGCGGCACCTCGGCGGCTGGCACCCCGCGTTCGCTCAACTGGCTGGTCGACAGCGCGCTCAGCCGCGCCGTCTCCCAGCCCATCTGCGCCAGCCACGAGCCGGTTATCGCCGCCCGGATGCCATCGTCATCCAGCAGCACAATGCGCGCACCTCGAACGCTGGCGAAGTGGTCGGTCTCCTGCACCAGCTGGCCGCCTGGCGCGCTCAGGCTGCCGGGATAGTGACCCGCCGCGTACTCTTCGGGGCTGCGGACATCAAACAGGAAGGTGGTGCGGTCGTTCTGCTGCAGCCAGCGTTGCAGCGTGGCCTCATCGATGACCGCCACCCCGGCCCGTTCGGCAAAATGCGCCACCTCAGCGGCCCGGGCGCCGGAGGCGCGGGCGGCGGGATCGTATTGCCGCTGTTGCTGGTGCGCCAGCGTCTGGCCGGCCAGCGTCCAGCCGATAGTGCCATTGCGCAGGGCATGGACCGGGTTTGGCACGCCGGCGTTGATCAGCGACTGGGTGCCGATGATGCTGCGGGTGCGTCCGGCGCAGTTGACGATAACCGGCGTCTGCGGGGAGGGCGTCAGGCTCTCTACCCGCAGGGCCAGCTCGCCGCCGGGCACGCTGATGCTGCCGGGGATGCTCATGGTCTGGTACTCATCGAAGCGCCGGGCGTCGACGATCACCACCTCCTGCCGGCTGTCGATGAGCGCCTGAACCTCCTGGGCGCTGAGCGACGGTGTGTGACGCACGCTTTCCACCAGCTCGCCAAAGGCTTTACTGGCGGAGTTGACGTCCTGAAACAGCTCGCCGCCGCTGCGGCGCCAGCCGGCGAGACCCTCGGCCAGCAGGGCCACATCCTGATAGCCCCAGGACCGCAGCCGTTCGACGGCGATCTCCGCCAGACCCTCGCCGTTGTCGTAGACGGTGAGCGGGGTGGTGAAGCGCGGTATCCGCCGGCGGACCTCGAGCTCCAGTTTGCTGAGCGGCAGATTGACGGCAAACAGCGGATGAGCGGTGGCGAAATCGGCCTCTTCACGGACGTCGATCAGCGCCAGTTCACGACGGTCGAGCAGCGCCTGGCGGATCCCGGCGGCCTGGCGATAAGCGTAGGTGGACATAGTGGTTATCCTTGATGTTCGCGGGAGGAATCCCAGATATTGGGTAAATGGCGGTTAGAGTAGCCGGAGATAAACGGTTTCTGCTGCCCTTCCGGGGTATACACGGCGCGCTTCACCGCGCCGATATTGCCGCCGTAGACATGAATGCTGATGGAGACGCGATCCGCCAGCGCATTGCTGACGCGATGAATATCGCCATCGTCAGCGGAGACTTTCTCCACCTGGCCTGCTTCCAGAAGCGTGGCGGCGCCCAGCGCGCGCGGTATGCCATCGGCATCCAGCTGGTAGCGCTGGTTTTCCTCCGCGCCGCGCAGCATCCCAATGGCCCCCCACACCCGGTGATCATGGATCGGCGTCGCTTGCCCCGGTCCCCAGACGAAGCTGACAATCGAGAAGCGCTCCCCGGAGTCGGCATGCAGCAGATACTGCTGATAATGGTGCGGATGCGGCAGGGTGTACTCTTCCGGCAGCCAGTCGTCGTAACGCACCAGCGCCGCCAGCCGCTGCGCCACGGCGTCAAGCAGCGGGGCGGTCTGGTGGTGTTCGCGGTGCAGGCGGTCTACCTCATGAATGAAATGGCGTAATTTTTCCAGTCGTGGTGCAGTCATGTGTGGTTCCTGTCAGAGGGACTGGTCAAAACGCTAACAGAGGCGTTAATATTATTTAAATGCAATTTACGCATATATTAATATGCAAATTTAACATAAGGATCCTATGCGCATTGACGATATCGACGCTTTGCTGGCCACGGTGCAGTTTTCCTCCCTCAATCAGGCCGCGGAATATCTGGGGATCACCCAGTCGGCCATCACCCGGCGCCTGCAGCGTCTGGAACAGGAGCTGAACGTCACGCTGTTAGTGCGCCAGACCCGCCCGCTGACCCTGACCGCCGCCGGACACCGGGTGTACGAGCAGTGTCTGAGCATTAAGCGTGAGACGAAAAAACTCTACAGCCTGTTGGATCCGGAAGGCGAGCCGCGCGGCGCGCTGCGTCTCGGCGTGCCACAGAGTCTCAGCGAGATTGCCCTGCCGGCGGCGCTGTCGGCGCTGAGCCAGCAGTTTCCCGGACTGTCGCCGCAGATCACCTGCGGCTGGAGCGGACAGCTGCAGCGCCGGCTGGAAAACGGCGAGCTGGACGGCATGCTGGCGATGGGGCCCGCCCAGCAAAGCTTCGCCGAGGGCTACAGCGGGCGCCTGCTATGTCCCCTGGAGGTGGTGCCGATCGTCGGCCGGCGTTTGAATTTGCGCGCGTCATCCCTGCGGGAGTGCGCCGAACGGGGCTGGATCCTTAACCCCGACGGCTGTGGCCTGCGCGCCGGGCTCATTCGCGAGCTGCAGAGCCAGGGATTGCGGTTGACGCTCAACGTCGAGAGCGCGGGCGCGCAGCTGCAGATAGCGCTGGTGGCGCAGGGGCTGGGGCTGGGTCTGGTGCCGAGGGCGGCGCTGGCCAGCAGCCCGTGGCGGGACGAGGTCGCGGTCCTCAGCCTCAGCGATTTTCAGCCTGCGGTCTCACTGTGGCTGATCCACGCCCAGTATCTGGCGAACCTGCAGCCGCCGCTGACCTTTTTTGCCAGCAAAGTGATGCAGCAGCTGACCGTATCCGACTGAAAGCAAAATGCATTTTTGTTTAATGCTAATTAAGCATATTAAGATATGATAAAAATGCATTTTGCTCATTAACACGCTCTGTATAGGGTAATGACCAGCGCCGCTGTCGCGGCCACTCCATTACCCTGACGCAAGGAGTTGTTCATGAGCATTCAGTTTCTCGGCATGATTGGCCACCGCCTCTCTTCCGAAACGATTGCCCCGGTGGGGCCGATCTTTGACCGCGACTATATCGTTCGCTTTGCGCAAACCCATGAAGCCGCCGGGTTTGATCGTCTGCTGGTCGGCCACTGGTCCGATCAACCCGACGGCTTTCTGGTGACGGCCCTGGCCGGACTGTCGACGCAGAAAATTCAGTACCTGCTGGCCCATCGTCCCGGTTTTGTTTCCCCAACCCTTGCCGCGCGCAAATTCGCTACCCTTGAGCACCTGCTGGGGGGCCGCTTGGCGGTGCATATCATCAGCGGCGGCAACGATGCCGAACAGCGCCGGGATGGCGACTATCTCGACCACGACCAGCGCTACGCCCGCACCGACGCCTTCCTCGACACCGTGCGCCAGGTGTGGACCAGCGAGCAGCCGGTGGATATTCACAACGATTTCTATCAGGCCGAGCAGGCCTGGTCCGCCATTCGCCCGCTGCAAAAGCCGCATCTTCCCATCTACTTCGGCGGCTCGTCGGAAGCGGCCATCACCGTCGCCGGCAAACATGCCGACGTCTTCGCGCTGTGGGGCGAGTCGCTGGCGCAAACCGGCGAGACCATCCAGCGGGTGCGCGCCGAAGCGGCGAAACACCAGCGTGATATCGGCTTCAGCGTCTCGTTCCGGCCGATTATCGCCGACAGCGAAGCCGAAGCCTGGGAGAAAGCCGAGCATATCCTGCACGTCGCCACCGAGCAGGCGGCGCAGCGCGGGGGCGGGTTCAAAGCCAAACCGGACAGCATCGGCGCCCAGCGGCTGCGGGCTACTGCGGCGCAGGGCAGAGTGGTGGACAAACGCCTGTGGACCGGCATCGCCCAGCTGGTGGGCGGCGGACATAACTCCACCGCGCTGGTGGGCACCCCGGAGCAGGTGGCGGATGCGCTGCTCGACTACTACGACCTCGGGGTGCGTAACTTCCTGATCCGCGGCTTCGATCCGCTGAACGACGCGGCCGACTATGGCCGGGCGCTGCTGCCGATCGCCCGGGAAAAAGCCGCGCGGCGTGCGGTGGCGGAGCGCGCATCGTGATCCATCCTGAGCGCGACGACTGGGCCCGGCAGCTGACGGCGCTTCGCCAGCAGATGGCGGAGCAGGCGGCCAGCCTTGACGCCAGCGGCGAGTTTCCCTGGCGTAATATCGACCATCTGCGTGCGGGGGGCTGGTTAAGTCTCGCCGTGCCGCCATCCTGCGGCGGCGCGGGCGCCAGTCTGGCCCAGCTGCAGCAGGTCATCGCCGCCATCGCCTGGGGAGAGCCGGCGACAGCGCTGATCGTCTGCATGCAGTATCTCCACCATTTGCGGCTGGCGGAAAACGACGCCTGGCACGCGCCGCTGCGCCAGCAGGTTTTTCACGATGCTGTCGAACACGGTGGCCTCATCAACAGCCTGCGCGTCGAGCCGGAGCTGGGCTCCCCGGCGCGGGGCGGCCTGCCGGACACCGTGGCGACCCGTCGCGCGGAGGGCTGGGACATCAGCGGCCATAAAATTTATACCACCGGCATTGAAGGGCTGCGCTGGCTGGCGGTGTGGGCCAGAAGCGATGATAACCCGCCGCTGGTGGGTACCTGGCTGGTGCCTGGCGACAGCCCGGGTATCACGGTGGTGAAGAGCTGGGATCACGCCGGGATGCGGGCCACCGGCAGCCATGAAGTTATTTTTAACCACGTGCGGGTGGCGGCAGAGCACGCGGTGGATGTCTGGCCGACCGATGCGCCACCCGCCGCCCAGGCCGAACCGTTTCGCCTGTTCGCCAACCGGCAGACGGCGCTGCTGGCGGCGATCTATGACAGCATTGCCCACGCCGCTTACGACTGGCTGGTGAGATGGCTGGCGGGGCGGGTGCCCGCCGGTCTCGGCCATCCGCTCTCTCGTCTGCCACGGGTGCAGGAGAAAGTCGGGCAGATCGCCGGGCTGCTGCTGGTCAACCGCAGCCTGCTGGAGCAGGCCGCCGCGCTGCGCTTTTCCGCCATCGAGGCCAATCTGGCGAAAGTCACCATCACCGACAACGCCATTCAGGCGGTGAATATCGCGCTCGAGCTGACCGGCAATCATGGTCTCAGCCGACAAAACCCGCTGGAACGCCACTACCGCAATGTGCTCTGCGGACGGGTACATACCCCACAGAGCGACAGCGCCTGGCTGGCAGCTGGCAACTTCGTCTTTCAATCACAAGGATAATCACGATGCGTCTATCATTTTCAGGCCGGGTGGCGGCCGCGCTGATGCTGCTGGCGCTGGGCGGCTACGCGACAGCGCAGGAGCGGCTTACCCTGCGTATCGCCGATCAAAAAGGCGGCATGCGTTCGCAGCTGGAGGCGGCCAACGCCCTGCAAAATCTCCCTTACGACATTAAGTGGGCCGAGTTCCCGGCCGCCGCGCCGCTGGCGGAAGCCCTCAACGCGGGCGCCGTGGACGCGGGGATCATCGGCGGTGCGCCGTTGCTCTTCGCCCTGGCCAACGGTGCGCCGGTCAAAGCTATTGCCGTGGATAAAAGCAACCCGGCGGGGACCGCGGTGCTGGTATCACCCGGCAGCACGTTAAAAAGCGGCGCTGATTTAAAAGGCAAACGCATCGCCACCGGTAAAGGGTCGATTGGTCATTTCGTGGCGCTGAAAGCGCTGGAGCAGGCGGGGATTTCACCGAAGGAGGTGCAGTGGGTGTTCCTCGGCCCGGTGGACGCCAAAGTGGCGTTGCTAAACGGTTCGGTGGATGCCTGGGCGACCTGGGAGCCCTACACCACCCAAATGGTGAAGACCAACGAGGGGCAGATCCTGATGAGCGGCAAAGGGCTGCTGCCGGGGAATACCTTCCTCGCGGCAACGGATTCCGCGCTTAACGATCCGCAAAAACGCGCCGCGCTGCAGGATTATCTCCAGCGCCTGGCCGGCGCCGAGCGCTGGGCCTACGCCAATCTCGACAGCTACGGCAAAACGTTGGGGGAGATCATCCGCTTCCCGGCGGAGATCGCCCGCGCGCAGTTTGCCAACCGCCAGTCGCAGTGGCAGCCGCTGGCCGAGGAAACAGTGGCCCAGCAGCAGGCAACGGCGGACTTTTATCTCGCCAACGGCCTGATCCGCACCCGGCTGGACGTGAAGCCGACCTTTGACCGCCGTTTTAGCGTGCCCGCCGCCGAGGTGACGCCATGACCAGAACCACTTTTTCCCGCCGCCGTTTTTTACAGCTCAGCGGCGGCCTGGCGCTGGCCGGGGTCTCTCTGCCGCTGTGGGCTCATGATATGGCGGACATGGCCGGCGGCGATGCCCATCCGGCGCTGCGCCTGCCAGAGCCCTACAAGATCAAGCTGGCGATCAACAAAAGCGCGGTATGCCTCGCGCCGGTCGCCGTCGCCGAGCAGCAGAAGATATTCAGTAAATACAACCTCGACGTTGAGTTTGTTAACTTCGGCAGCTCCACCGATGTGCTGCTGGAGGCGATCGCCACCGGTAAGGCCGACGCCGGGGTGGGGATGGCGCTGCGCTGGCTGAAGGCGCTGGAGCAGGGCTTTGACGTCAAGCTCACCGCCGGGACCCACGGCGGCTGTCTGAACCTGCTGACGGCTAAAGACTCGCCGTTCGGCGGCCTCGAGAGCCTGAAGGGTCAAACCATCGGCGTCACCGACATGGCCGGACCGGATAAAAACTTCTTCGCCATTCTGCTTAAGCGCCACGGTATCGACCCGATCAGCGACGTGCAGTGGAAAGTCTACCCGGCGGATCTGCTCAGCGTGGCGCTGGACAAGCGCGAAATCGCCGCCATCAGCGGCAGCGAGCCGTTCAGCTATCGTCTGCTGGAGACCGGTAAGTATCAGCTGATCGCCAGCAATATGACCGGGGATTATGCCAACCTCAGCTGCTGCGTGCTGGGGGTGAGCGGGAGCCTGGCGCGGGACCATAAACCGGCCGCCGCGGCGCTCACCCAGGCGATCCTTGAGGCGCACAGCTATGCCGCTGCGCATCCGGAAAGCGTGGCGCAATCCTTCCTCGCCCATGCCCTGAATACCAGTGAAGCGGAGGTGAGCGGCATCCTCCACGGGCAGGGCCACGGCCATCACGCGGTGGGCGAAGCGTTCGTGAAAGAGCTGACGCAGTATGCGGTCGACCTGCAGCGGGTGCAGGTGATCAAGCCGGGTACCGATCCCCATCAGTTCGCGGAGAGTATCTATGCCAACGTATTCGCCTGAGCAGGCTCTGGCGCGCCCCACCGGCCGCGCGCCGCTGTGGGGAGAAGGGCTGCTGGCCGCCACGCTGTGGCTGCTGGGCGGTCTGTTTACTCTGACCTGGCCCGACGCCGGGCGGCGCTGGCCGTTTAGCGAAGGCTGGGCGCTGGCGCAATTCACCCTCGGCGGCGGCTTGCTGCTGCTGGCGCTGAGCTATCGCTACTGGCGGGCGCGCGGCGCGCGTGTGCTGCATGCCGGCAAGTGGCTGGCGCTGCTGCCGGTGCTGTTTGCTGTCTGGGAAGGGCTGACCGCCAAAACTGCCGTGTTGCCGGTACCATTCTTCGCGCCGCCGCAGGCGCTGATCGAGGTGCTGCACGACGACTGGCCGCGCCTGCTCGACAGCCTGCTGCACTCCCTGGGGCTGCTGGGGCTCGGTGTGCTGCTGGGTACCAGCAGCGGGTTCATCACCGGTCTGGCCATCGGCTGGTCGCAACGGATTGGCTACTGGGTGCATCCGGTGTTACGTCTGCTGGGGCCGGTGCCCTCCACCGCGCTACTGCCGCTGTGCCTGTTTATTTTTCCCTCGAGCTTCGGCGCCAGCGTGTTTTTGATCGCGCTGAGCACCTGGTTCCCGGTCACGGTGCTGACCTGGTCCGGAGTGATGGGCATTGATAAGGCGTGGTACGACGTGGCGCGGACCCTCGGCGCCAGCCAGCGTTTCCTGATCCTGCGGGTGGCGATCCCCGCCGCGTTGCCGAACGTCTTTGTCGGCCTGTTTATGGGGCTCGGCGCGTCGTTTTCGGTGCTGATTGTCGCCGAAATGGTCGGGGTGAAGTCGGGGATCGGCTTTTACCTCCAGTGGGCCCAGGGCTGGGCGGCCTATCCTAATATGTATGCCGCGCTGCTGGTGATGGCCTTGTTATGTTCCGGCCTGATAAGCGGATTATTTATGCTGCGTGACCGTCTGCTGAGCTGGCAGCGAGGAGGGATGCAATGGTAACCGAGACGATAGCGCGCGGCGCGGCGGTATCCATCAGCCATCTTCATCATGCGTTTACGCTTGGCAAACAGACGGTACCGGTGCTGGAGAATATTAGCCTGCAGCTGCGCCCGGGGGAAAGCGTGGCGCTGCTGGGCCCTTCCGGCTGCGGTAAATCAACCCTGCTGCGGCTGCTGGCGGGGCTGGAAGCGCCGCAGAGCGGACAGATGCAGATCGACGGCGCGGCGCTCGGCGCCCCGGGGCCGGAGCGAATTCTGGTGTTTCAGGATCCGACGCTCTATCCGTGGCTGACGGTGCGGCAGAACGTGCTGCTGGGCCCGCAGGCGCAGGGGAAAAAGGGGCTGGAGGCGAAGGCAGACGCGTTGATTGACCGCATCGGGCTGCAGGCCTTCAGCGAGGCGTGGCCGCGGCAGCTGTCCGGAGGGATGGCACAGCGTGCGGCGCTGGCGCGCGCCTTGTTGAACGAACCGCGTCTGCTGCTGCTCGACGAGCCGTTGGGCAAACTCGATTCGCTGACCCGCATCAGTATGCAGCGGGAGCTGATCGCCCTCTGGCAGCAGCAGGGGTATACCAGCCTGCTGGTGACCCACGATATCGAAGAGGCGCTGCTGCTGTGCGAGCGGGTGCTGGTGATGTCGCCGCGTCCAGGGCGGATTATCGCCGAGTTTGCGCTGCCGCTGGCTTTTCCCCGTCATCGCGATAACCCGCAGCTGCTGCAGCATCGTCAGGATATATTGCGCATCCTCGGCCAGGAGGCGGATTGGTAAGCTGAACGCATTCCCCGGTGGCGCTGCGACAAATGTCACGGAAACGTAGGCCGGCGCAAGCGCAGCGCCGCCCGGCAA
>NZ_JBPYUI010000019.1:0-3872 GCF_051858335.1 Klebsiella sp. K47 | reverse complement strand
CCCGGTGGCGGCTGCGCCTTACCGGGCCTACGAACTGCGACAAATGTCACGGAAACGTAGGCCGGCGCAAGCGCAGCGCCGCCCGGCAATGAATATCCGGCGCGACGCCATGGTCCGGCTTAAAAATCCATCTTCACCGTGAACTGCACTTCGCGCGGGTCGCCAATCTGGTTGCCGAGGTTATTGGTGCCGATCGAGGAAGTGTAATAGGTCTTATCAAACAGGTTCTTCACATTCACCTGCAGCGTCACCGGATACTGCAGCTTCATCTTATAGGCAGCAAACACATCCGCCACCGCATACCCCTGCAGATAATAATCCGCGCCGTTGGTGCCGGAACGCTTGCTGACCGCGTGGCCGCCGCCGCCGACGGTCAGGGTGTTGCTGTTATAGACGTTATGAATGTCATAGGTCAGGAACAGCGAACCGGTATGTTTCGGTACGTTTGGCAGCGGTTTCCCGGCGTAATCCGGATCTTCCAGCACTTTGGCGTCGGTGTAGCCGTAGCTGGCGATCACGCTGAGGTTATCGGTGATGGACCCCGCCAGATCCACTTCCACGCCCTGGGAACGCACTTTGCCCGCCGTTTTGGCCACCGTCTCATCGCCAATGCTCTCGGTGTACAGCACGTTACGCTTATGAATATCAAACAGCGCGATATTGGCGGTAATACCGTTTAACAGGTCGAATTTGGCGCCCACTTCGTAAGAGGTGGACTCTTCCGGCGGCAGCTCGCCGATATAGCTGGCGATCGACGACTGCGGCATAAACGACTGGGCGACGTTGGCGAACAGGGAGACGTTCGGCGTGACCTTGTAGACCAGGCCGGCTTTCGGCGTCCATTTCTCATCGCGGCTGTCGGTATTGACGTTAAACGGTCGGCCTTTACCGGCGTACTGGGTGTAGTACTGGTAGCGCACGCCGGCGACGGCGATCCAGTTGTCGGTCAGGTACAGCGCGTCCTGCACGTATGCGGCATAGCTCTCCTGCTGAATGCGCTGGTCGCTGTCGGAGGCGGAGACGGTATTACAGGTGTCGAGAGTGCCGTAGACCGGATGATAGATGTTAAAGCCTTTGACGTTCTTACAGCGCAGCATATCGGTGCGCAGCAGATCGTAATTCTCATAGGCGACGCCGGTCAGCAGCTCGTTATAAAAGCCGCCCACTACCACGTTGCCCTGCAGGTCGGCGCGGGTGGAGTGCATCTTCTGCGTTGAACCGTGGGTACCATCGACCCGGCGGGTGAGGTTGCCGGTCGCCGAATCATAGGCCATCACCCGCGCCTGGTTATCGTTATAGTGATCCTGGCTGTAGCTGTAATCGAAGCGCGCGGTCCAGGCGTCGTTAAGGCGATACTCGGCGTTGAGCTGAGCGAGATCGGAATAGCCATCGGTAATATTAAACGCTTCATCGAAGCGGGTTTTGCGATCGACGTTCACCGCATGGCCGGTATTCAGATCGAAGATAGTGCCGCGATCAAAGGGGGCGCTGTAGTCGCGGTGCGAATAGGACGCGGTCACCGTTGCCCGCTCGCCAAACCAGGTCAGGGAAGGGGCGATAAAGCTGCTTTTGTTTTTACCGAAATTGCGCCAGTAATCCTCATTCTGATATTCGCCGATCAGTCGGTACGCCAGATTTGTGCCTTCGATGGGGCCGGTGATGTCGACGCTGCCGGTGCCGCCGCCAAAGCTGGTGGAGGTCCCGGAAACCGAACCGGAGAACTGCCGCTCCGGCCGTTTAGTGATGACGTTGATCAGCCCGCCGGGGTCGAGGATACCGTACAGCGTCGAGGCGGGCCCCTTCAGGACTTCCACCCGTTCGGTGGCGGCGTTAAAGCTGCGCGGCAGCACGGTGCGCAGGCCGTTGGTCATGATCGAGCCGTCGCGGTTGGCGCCGAAGCCGCGGCGGGTAAAGGCGTCCTGGGTACCGCCGAGGGTGTTGGTCTGCACCACGTTAGCGACGTTATACAGCGCCTCATCGAGTGAGGTGGCGTGCTGATCTTCGAGAACCCGATCGCTGACGGTATTGACCACCTGGGGAATATCCAGCAGCGGCATCGAGGTTAGCGTCGCGGTGGCGGAGCTGAGCGGCTGATAGCCGCTGGTGGCGCTTTGCTGCGCGCCGTCGGCCACTACGGTGATGGTCTCTTCCGCGTCGTTAGTACTTTTCGCCGCGCGATTGTCGGCGGCCATTAATCCCGGTGAGGCTAAAAAAAGAAGCGAAAAAAGCGCGCGCCCTGGCAACGTCCTGCAGGCGACATGGGGTTGAGTCATTATCTGTTTCTCGTGAACGAATCTGCCTTTGCGGTCAGATTAAGCCAATAAAATCATTGCCCTGAATAATAAAAGCACTCTGTTTAGCGTCTGAATGCGCCTTCAGATGTGTAATTGAGAATCATTCAATCATGAAGGGATGTAGTAGTAAACGTTATGCAAGATAAAAATTCAGCGGCGAGGAACAGGACGTTTTAAACACCTCCAGTAGGGAATGTTCTGTAGTTATCTATCTGATATTATTTTATTTTAATTATATTGGGTTGGCACAGCCTCGCTGTAGTCAGCGTCCCCGTCTGAAGACGATGGCGAGTATTGACTACTACATTCATCCCCGTCATGATCAAAAGAGAATGAGATTTATTTTGATTTGACTGCAGAATGTCCAGCTATCGTCTGGAACGCTGCGGCGCAGGAGCGAGTTATGCCACAGCGGGTGAAACCTGCAGAGCAGGGGATCGTACTGGATGCCCTGTCGGCCGGCTACGGCCAGACCCTGATCGTTGACGATATCAACCTGACCATTCCCACCGGCAAAATGACGGTGCTGGCCGGGGCGAACGGATCCGGCAAATCCACGCTGCTCTCGACCATCGCCAGAATGCTGAAACCGCTCGGCGGCTGCGTGCGTCTGGACGGGCAAGCCATTCACCAGATGCCGACGAAAGCCGTCTCGCGCCAGCTGGGCATCCTCCCGCAATCGCCGTTGACCCCGGAAGGATTGACCGTTTTCGAGCTGGTCTCGCGCGGGCGCTACCCGTGGCAGGGGCTGATGCGCCAGTGGTCCGAGGCCGATGAGCTGGCGGTAGAGGAGGCGCTGCGCTTAACCGGTACCGCCGAATTCGCCCATCTGCCGGTGGACAGCCTCTCCGGCGGCCAGCGTCAGCGCTGCTGGATCGCCATGGCGCTGGCCCAGCAAACGGCCACCATTCTGCTCGATGAGCCGACCACCTGGCTCGATCTGCGCTATCAGGTCGATATCCTTGAGCTGCTCCAGACCCTCACCCGCGAACATGGCCGCACGGTGGTGACGGTGCTCCATGACCTTAACTTTGCGGTGAACTACGCCGATCTGCTGGTATTCCTTAAACAGGGGCGCATCGCTGGCACGATTAGCGACAACGATGTCTGTAGCCCTGAGCTGATTAAACGCGTGTTTGACGTTGACGTGCAGATGTCGATTAACCCGCAAACCGGCAAACCCTTCTTTATGCCGTTTCGCGACCGCCAGGCAGCGGCACAATGAGCGTGGCCATCCTGCTTTCCGCGCGGCGTCGCCCCCGCCCCCGGCTGGCGCTGCTTCTGCTAACGCTGCTGCTTATCGCCGCCTCGCTGGTGCATCTTGGCTTAGGCGCCCGCTGGATCGCCCCGCAGACGGTGCTGCGAGCGCTGCTGGAGTACGATCCGCGTAACTTTGAGCAGCGGATTATCGTCGATCTGCGTCTGGTGCGGCTGGCGGCGGCGCTGCTGACCGGCGCGGCGCTCGGCGTCGCCGGGCTGCTGCTGCAGACGGTGATCCGTAACCCGCTTGGCGAGCCGCATATTCTCGGGCTTAACGCCGGCGCCTCGCTGGCGGTGGTGGCGACCTCGGCGCTGGGC
>NZ_JBPYUI010000018.1:0-117881 GCF_051858335.1 Klebsiella sp. K47 | reverse complement strand
GGCCAGCGCCTGGCCCAGCTGCGGGTCGGCGAACAGCGCCCGCCAGTGGGCCGGGGAGCGCGCAGCGCCCACCAGTTCCCCGGCGGCGGGGAGCAGCGGCAGATAGATCGCCGCCATCGCCCCCCAGGCCAGCAGGATCAGTGGGTACCGTAGCGGCGCAGCCATTCCTGCTCCAGCGCGTCAACCCATGCCGCGTGAGGCTCGGCAAGCACCGGCGGCAGATCCTGCGGCAGGGCTGCCGCCAGCGCCTGGCGCTGGCCGTCAGGCAGACGCTGCGGACCCAGTACGCTCGGATCGCCCCAGACGGCGGCATCGGCCTTGCGCAATTGCGCCTCAGGGGAGAGCAGGAAATTGGCCACTACTTTGGCGCCAGCGACAGCGCGGGCGTTAGCCGGGATGGTAACGAAATGGACGTTGCCGAGGGTCCCCGCGGTAAAGCCGAAGCTGTAGCTGTCCGTCGGTAATTCGCCGCTGGCGGCTTTCTGCCGGGCGTGCAGCGGGTTAAACGTCAGCGACAGGCGGAGGGTGCCCTGGTTGAGCATGGCGTCCATCCGCGCCGGCGACGCCGGGAAATCCTTGCCCGCCCGCCACAGAGCCGGGTGCAGCGCATCGAGATAGCGCCACAGCGGGGCGGTGACCGCCGCGAAGGTCGCCGGCTGCGGCGGCTGGCGCAGGGCGGCTGGCTGGTCGGTGAGCGCGATCAGCAGTTGCTCCAGCAGGGCGGTACCGGTGAAGTCCGGCGGCCGCGGGTAGGTTACGCTGCCCGGATGGGCTCTGGCGAAGGCCAGCAGGGCCTGCGGGCTGGTGGGCGGCTGCGGCGTTTGCCCGCGGCGGGCGATAAACGTCAGCTGGGCGCTGCCCCACGGCGACTCCGCGCCCTCGGTGGCGACAGAAAAATCTTCCCGTACCGGCTTTTGCTGATCGACATAGCGCCAGTTGGGCAGCGATTCGGCCCAGCCGGTGAGCAGCAGATCGGCCTGCTTAAGCGTGCGAAAGTTTTCGCCGTTGATCCACAGCAGATCCACTGACCCGCCCTGGCGACGACCGGCCTGCGCCTCGGTCTGGATGCGTTTCACTGCGTCGGCGGCGTCGGCGACAGGCACAATACGCAGGTCGATTGCGTAATAGCGTTTGACCTCTTCGCTGACCCACGCCAGATAGCGATTGACGGCCGGGTCGCCGCCCCAGGCGTTAAACCAGACGGTCTGTCCGCGGGCTTCCGTCTGAATCTGCCGCCAGCTGTCGTCGGCATTAACCGCCAGCGGCCAGAGCAGCAGCAGGCACAGACAGAGGCTGTAATCACGCAAACGGCGCATCGTTACTCCTTATTCTGCGAGGAAGAGGTGGGTATCTGGCACAACCCCTGAGCCGGGATCGCCATCGCGGCATTGAACCGCGCTGATAAATTTTGCAGGCCGATCAGGGCGGTCAGCTCGGTGAGCGCCCGGGCGTCAAAATGCGCGGCCATCGCGCTACGCAGGGCATCATCCACCGCCGGCGGCGTCTGGGTGGCGGCTTCGGCATAGGCCAGCGCCAGGCGCTCTTTTTCGCTGAACAGCGTACTGCTGCGCCAGTCGGCGACCGCCAGCAGCTTGTCCTGGCTCCCGCTCCGCGCCGCGAGGGTCATGCTGGTGATATCGATACAGAATTCGCAGTGGCACAGCTGGGCGATGCGGGCGCTGACCAGCGAGCGCAGCACCGGATCCAGCGGCGAGCGGCGGCGTTCAATATAGCCCACGAACAGCGAAACCAGGTAAAACAGCCACGGGATCCGACCCCACCAGCGAATGGGGCTCAGCACCTGGCCGTAATGCCGGCGGTGCAGCCAGGCCTGCGGACGAAGGATCAGGGGGACAGAATCCAGCGGGGGTAAGCTCATGGCGACGATCTCTTATGACGTTCACGGTAAATATTTTTGGCGATAGAGATGACCACCGCCAGGGCAAAAAGCAGCGAAAGCCCGGTAGCCAGCCAGAAGGTGCCCCCGGTGAGCAGACTCCCGGCCCAGGAATAAACGATAGTCGCCGGGAGCTGGCCCACGCCGGTGGCCAGCATAAAGGGCCAGAAGCGCAGCGAGGTTAGTCCGGCGGCATAGCTGACCGGGTCAAACGGGACAAACGGCAGCAGGCGGCAGACCAGGATCGTCTGCGGGCCAAAGCGGGTGAAATAGCCGTCGGCACTGCGCAGCACCGCGCGGCCGGTGAGTTTCTCCACCACTTCGCGCCCCAGCGCTCTGGCGATGCAGAAGCAGAGCCCGGCCCCGACCATGGCGCTGAACCACGACAGCGCCCCGCCCCAGAAGGCGCCGAACAGGGCGGCGTTCGCCAGGGTAATCAGGAAAGCCGGCAGCGGAGCGACGATCGCCTGGAGGATCATCAGCGCAAATGAGACCAGCGCGGCCTGCGGCCCCCAGGCGGCGATAAACCCTCTGACCTGCTGCGGATCCAGGGAGGCTAACGCCGTCAGACTCTGCTGCAGAAAGGTACGCCCGCCAGGAAACCACAGCCAGGCGGCCAGAGCGGCGGCGACCACGACGGCAAGGGCCAGCCGGGCGCGGCGCAGGTGACGGCGATCAGGTTGGGTCATGGCGCACCTCCTCACTGCACGCCGCCACGCGACGGGCGCGGGCAAACCGTTTGCCTATCTGCACCAGGGCAAACAGCAGCCCGCCGGCGAGGCTCAGTTTTAGCGCGAAGGCGAGGGTCACCCCCTCGCGGGCCAGTTCGCTGGCCATCACCGAATAGATGACCAGACCCGGCAGGGTGGTCACGGCCGAGATCAGGGTAAAGGGCCAGAAGCGGATCGCCGTCAGGCCGTAGGCGTAATTCTGAATATTGTAGGGAAAGAGCGGCACCAGGCGGGTGAGGATCAGGAAATCGCAGCCACTGCGGGCGATACCGCGCTCAATCGCCTGAAAGACGGTGGTATGGCCCACATAGCGCTGCAGCAGATCGCGCCCAAGCCAGCGGGCGATTAAAAACGACAGCGAAGAGGCGAGGGTGGCGGCGGCAAACGAGAGCAGGGAGCCTGTTAGCGGGCCGAAGAGCATCCCGCCGGCGATCACCAGCAGGCTGCCGGGGATCAGACACAGGGTGGCAATGATAAACAGCGCAGCATAGACCAGATATCCCCAGGCGCCCTGATGGCGGAGGGTGTCCTGAAGCAGATGCAGGTGAGTCAGCAGATCGTGGAGACCGACGCGGTGGCTGATAACGGCCAGCGTGGCCACCAGCGCGAGAAGTCCCAGCCCTTTACCAATGGCCGGATGACGGCTTCTTTTGCATGAGAGGTGCTCCTGTACAGTCTGGACGCAGTGGACATCAAAAAGTGCGCGCGACAGTATCCTGTTCCGACGACCGTCACAATGGTTTACCGTCGCTTTGTTGATTTTGCTCAGGAAATTCTGCCCCCCGCACAGCGGGAGGCGAGAGAAGGGCGTGAATTATGGCCGGAAGGTGGCCCACACCGGCGCGTGGTCGGACGGTTTTTCCATCCCGCGGATCTCGTAATCGATCCCGGTTTCCACGCAGCGCTGCGCCAGAGGCTGGCTGGCCAGCAGCAGATCGATGCGCAGCCCACGGTTATCGTCGAAGCCTTTGGAGCGGTAATCAAACCACGAGAAATGCTCATGATTGTCGGGGTTAGCCTGACGCCAGGTATCCACCAGGCCCCAGCCCAGCAGGCGGTCCATCCATTCCCGTTCTTCCGGCAGGAAGGAACATTTGCCGGTGCGCAGCCAGCGTTTGCGGTTCTCTTCACCGATACCGATGTCCAGATCGGTAGGACTGATGTTCATATCGCCCATGATCAGCACCGGATTCTCTTTGTTGAGCTCGGTCTCCAGATAGTTCTGCAGATTCTGATAGAACGCCGCTTTGGCCGGGAATTTGGTTTCATGATCGCGGCTTTCACCCTGCGGGAAATAGCCGTTAATCACTGTGACGTTGCCGAAGGGCGACGGGATCTCCGCCATAATGATGCGGCGCTGAGCCTCTTCGCCATCGTCCGGGAAACCGCGGCGGACGGCAATCGGCGTCTCTTTGGTCAGCAGCGCGACGCCATAATGGCCTTTCTGCCCGTGATAAAAGACGTTATAGCCGAGCCTGGCGACCTCTTCGAGAGGGAACATGTCGTCGTGAACTTTGGTTTCCTGCAGGCCAATCACGTCCGGCTGGTGTTTTTCGACGATGGCGGCCAGTTGGTGTGGGCGGGCACGCAGGCCGTTGATATTAAAAGAGACGAATTTCATAGTCGCTGCCACTGTGCAAGGTGAATAGTGCAGGGATGGTAGCAGAAATTCGCCAGGCTGGCTGCCACCGGATGCGTCATTCTGCCAATCGCTGCGCATGAGCGTGCCGTGGGTGCCCCTTTTGCGGGCATGTCGCGCCAAAAAAGGGCAAATATCTACGATAAATTTCGCAGAGGATCACAATTACAGAATTATATCTTACCGTTGCATAATTTATCTTCTTTAATCACTGTTTACCCCCCTTTGTCGGATACTTATTCACTAAATATGCATTTTATGTGAATAGCGTTCGGCTGTAACTCATTGATTCCGCGTTATCTCATCCGATTTATGCATTTTTATCGCTGGCTGGCACGAACTGTGCAATCTACATTTACAGCGTAATAACTCATATTTATTAACATTATTGCTACTTTTAATTTACCGGAAGAGGTCGATATGTCTCAGTCAATTACGCGTAACCACTTTGATGAATGGATGATGCCGGTCTACGCGCCAGCGGCGTTTATTCCGGTGCGGGGCGCCGGGTCACGGCTGTGGGATCAGCAGGGCAAAGAGTATATCGATTTTGCCGGCGGCATCGCCGTGAACGCGCTGGGGCATGCCCATCCGCGTCTGGTGCAAGCCCTGACCGACCAGGCCGGCAAGTTCTGGCATACCGGCAACGGCTACACCAATGAGCCGATCCTGCGTCTGGCCAAAATGCTTATCGATGCTACCTTCGCCGACCGGGTCTTCTTCTGTAACTCCGGCGCCGAGGCCAATGAGGCAGCGCTCAAGCTGGCGCGTAAATATGCCCACGATCGCTTTGGCAGCGAGAAAAGTGGCATCGTCGCCTTTCAGAACGCTTTCCACGGGCGGACGCTGTTCACCGTCTCGGCGGGCGGTCAGCCGGCCTATTCCCGTGATTTCGCCCCGCTGCCGCCGCAGATCCAGCATGCCGTATTTAACGATCTCGAGTCGGCAAAGGCCTTAATCAATGACCAGACCTGCGCGGTGATCGTCGAGCCGGTGCAGGGCGAAGGGGGCGTGGTGCCGGCCAGCGTCGAGTTTTTACGCGGCCTGCGTCAGCTTTGCGACCAGCACAACGCCCTGCTGATTTTCGATGAAGTGCAGACCGGGGTCGGGCGCACCGGCGAGCTGTATGCCTATATGCACTACGGCGTGACGCCCGATGTGCTGACCACCGCCAAAGCGCTGGGCGGTGGTTTCCCTATCGGCGCGCTGCTGGCGACAGAGGCCTGCGCCAGCGTGATGACCGTCGGCACCCACGGCACCACCTACGGCGGTAACCCGCTGGCCGGGGCGGTGGCCGGCGAACTGCTGTCGATCGTCAACACCCCGGAAGTGCTCTCCGGCGTCAGACAGCGCCATCAGTGGTTTTGTGAACGCCTGCAGGCAATTAACGCCCGCTATGGCCTGTTCAAGGAGATCCGCGGCCTGGGACTGCTGCTCGGCTGCGTGCTAAACGACGCCTGGGCCGGGAAGGCGAAAACCCTCAGTAACCTGGCGGCGGAAGAGGGGGTGATGATTCTAATCGCCGGCGCCAACGTGGTGCGTTTCGCGCCAGCGCTGAACGTCAGTGAAGAAGAGGTGAACAGCGGGCTGGATCGCGTCGAGCGGGCCTGCGCGCGTTTCGTGGCAGGAGTCTCATCATGATGGTTATTCGACCGGTGGAGCCGGGCGATTTGCCCGGGCTGCTGAAGCTGGCAGCGGAGACCGGCGGCGGGCTGACCTCGCTGCCGGTGGATGAAGCGACCCTCGCGGCGCGGATCGCCCGCTCGCAGCAGACCTGGCGCGGCGAGCTACCGAAAAGCGAGCAGGGCTATGTCTTTGTGCTGGAGGAGAGCGAAAGCGGCGCGGTGGTGGGCATCTGCGCGATCGAGGTGGCGGTGGGGCTCAACGATCCCTGGTATAACTACCGGGTCGGCACCCAGGTCCATGCCTCGAAGGAGCTCAACGTCTATCAGGCGTTGCCGACGCTGTTTCTCAGCAACGATCATACCGGCAGCAGCGAGCTGTGCACCCTGTTCCTCGACCCGCAGTGGCGCAAAGAGGGCAATGGCTATCTGCTGTCGAAATCACGCTTCTTATTTATGGCCGCCTTTCGCGAGCGCTTCAATGAGAAGGTGGTCGCCGAGATGCGCGGGGTGATTGACGAGCAGGGCTACTCGCCGTTCTGGGAGAGCCTGGGCAAACGCTTTTTCGCCATGGAGTTTTCCCGTGCCGACTACCTGTGCGGCACCGGACAGAAGGCTTTCATTGCCGCCCTGATGCCCAAGCATCCGCTGTATATCGATTTCCTTTCCCCTGAGGCACAGGCGGTGATCGGCAAGGTTCATCCGCAGACCGCCCCGGCCCGGACGGTGCTGGAGAAAGAGGGGTTCCGCTACCTGAACTACATCGATATTTTCGACGGCGGCCCGACTCTGGAGTGCGACATCGACCGGGTGCGGGCGATCCGCAAAAGCCGTCTGGTGACCACCGAGGCAGGTGAAACCTCGCCCGGTGACTGGCCGCTGTGCCTGGTGGCGAATGAACAGTATCACCAGTTCCGCGCTCTGCTGGTGCATGCCGATCCGGATGGCGACACCCTGACCCTCAGCGCCCGCGAACTGGATATGCTGAAGTGTCATGCCGGCGACCAGGTGCGCATGGTGCGCCTGATCCCTGAGGAGAAAACTGCATGAGTCTGTGGAT
The DNA here is from genome assembly GCF_051858335.1 of Klebsiella sp. K47. Classification (NCBI taxonomy): domain Bacteria; kingdom Pseudomonadati; phylum Pseudomonadota; class Gammaproteobacteria; order Enterobacterales; family Enterobacteriaceae; genus Klebsiella; species Klebsiella sp. K47. Next base: position 110,932 of record NZ_JBPYUI010000018.1, on the reverse strand, counting down.
TAACGGCGAGTGGCGGCCCGGCCGTGGGCCAGGTTTCAGTAAACAGGATCCGGTTAACCTGAAGGTTGTCTGGCAGGGCGAGGCGGCGGATGCCGGGCAGGTTGCCGAGGCGGTGGCGGCTGCCCGCCAGGCGTTCCCGTCCTGGGCGCGGCTGCCGTTTGCCGCCCGTCAGGCGATCGTTGAAAAGTTTGCCGCTCTGCTGGAAGCCAGTAAGGCGGAGCTGACGGCGGTTATCGGCGCCGAGACCGGAAAGCCGCGCTGGGAGGCGGCCGGGGAAGTGACGGCGATGATCAACAAGGTGGCGATCTCGGTGAAGGCCTACCACGTCCGCACCGGCGAACAGCACAGCGACCTGCCCGACGGCGCCGCCACGCTGCGTCACCGGCCGCACGGCGTACTGGCGGTGTTTGGCCCCTATAACTTTCCCGGCCATCTGCCGAACGGGCACATCGTGCCGGCGCTGCTGGCGGGCAATACCGTGGTCTTTAAACCCAGCGAACTCACCCCGCGCAGCGGCGAAGCGGTGGTGAAACTATGGCAGCAGGCCGGCCTGCCCGCCGGGGTGCTCAACCTGGTGCAGGGCGGTCGGGAAACCGGCGAGGCGCTCAGCGGCCAGGCGGATATCGACGGACTGCTGTTTACCGGCAGCTCAACCACCGGTTTTCATCTGCATCGCCAGCTGGCCGGGCAGCCGCAGAAGATCCTCGCGCTGGAGATGGGCGGCAATAACCCGCTGATCGTCGACGATCCGCGGGACGTGGATGCCGCGGTGCATCTGACCATCCAGTCCGCCTTTATTACCGCCGGCCAGCGCTGCACCTGCGCCCGCCGTCTGCTGGTCCGGCGCGGCGAGGCGGGCGATGCCTTCCTCTCCCGGCTGGTGACGGTGAGCCAGCGGCTGATCCCGGCGGCGTGGGACGCCGAGCCGCAGCCGTTTCTCGGCGGGCTTATCTCTGAACAAGCCGCGCAGAAAGTGCATCAGGCCTGGCTGCAGCGGGTCGCCGCTGGCGCGGTCACCCTGCTGGAGCCGCGGTTATTGCAGGCCGGGACGTCGCTGCTAACGCCGGGGATTGTCGACATGAGCGACGTGGCCAATGTCGAAGATGAAGAGGTGTTTGGCCCGCTGCTTGGGGTCTGGCGCTACGACACTTTCGAGGAGGCGATTGCCTTAGCCAACGCCACCCGCTTCGGCCTCTCCTGTGGGTTAATCTCTCCGGAACGGGAGAAGTTCGATCGACTGCTGCTCGAGGCGCGGGCAGGGATAGTTAACTGGAACAAACCGCTGACCGGGGCGGCGAGTACCGCGCCGTTCGGCGGCACCGGGGCGTCCGGTAACCATCGTCCGGGGGCCTGGTATGCCGCCGATTATTGCGCCTGGCCGATGGCCAGCCTTGAATCGCCGACCCTGACGCTGCCCGCCAGCCTGAGCCCGGGGCTCGACTTTCTGGCCGGGGAGGCGTCATGACCGCCCGCGAAGTCAACTTTGACGGTCTGCCCGGGCTGACCCATCACTACGCCGGGCTCTCCTTTGGCAATGAGGCTTCCACCCGGCATCGCTATCGGGTGTCTAACCCGCAGCTGGCGGCAAAGCAGGGGCTGAAAAAAATGAAAGCCCTCGCCGACGCCGGCTACCCGCAGGCGGTGATCCCGCCGCAGGAGCGTCCCAACGTGCCGCTTCTGCGCCAGCTGGGCTTTAGCGGCAGCGATGAGCAGGTGGTGGCCCGGGTGGCGCAGCAGGAGCCGGATCTGCTGTCGGCGGTGAGTTCGGCCTCGGCGATGTGGGTGGCGAACGCGGCGACGGTGTGTCCCTCCGCCGATTCGCTGGATGGCCTGGTGCATCTGACGGTGGCGAATCTGCAGGATAAATTCCACCGCGCCAGCGAAGCACCGACTACAGAGGCGCTGCTGCAGGCGATTTTCCCCGACCGCACGCGATTTGCTATCCACCCGGCGCTGCCCGCCTCGGCCTGGTTTGGCGACGAAGGGGCGGCGAACCATAATCGTCTCGGCGGCGAGTATGGCGCTCCCGGCGCCCAGCTCTTTGTCTATGGCCGCCGCCGGGGGAGCGAGGAGGCGCCGCGTCGCTATCCGGCGCGGCAAACCCTTGAGGCCAGCCAGGCGGTAGCGCGCCTCAATCAGGTCAATCCCCGCCAGCTGATCTTCGCCCGCCAGCATCCGGCGGCGATCGACACGGGGGTTTTTCATAACGACGTCATCGCGGTGAGCAACCGTCAGGTCCTGTTCTGCCATGAGCAGGCCTTTGCCGACCAGACCACGCTTCTCCAGCAGCTGGCGCAGCGGGTGCCGGGTTTTACGCCGCTGGTGGTTCCCGCCAGCCGGGTCTCGGTGGCAGAGGCGGTTGCCACCTATCTGTTCAACAGCCAGCTGTTGAGCCGGGCGGATGGCAGCATGGCGCTTATCCTGCCTCAGGAAGCGCAGGAGCATGCCGGCGTGTGGGAATACCTCAATGAGCTGCTGGCCGGGGATAATCCTATCGCCGACCTGCGGGTGTTCGATCTGCGCGAGAGCATGGCCAACGGCGGCGGTCCGGCGTGCCTGCGCCTGCGGGTGGTGTTGACGGCCGAGGAGTATCAGGCGGTCAATCCGCACGTCCTGATGAACGATACGCTGTTTGCCACCCTCAATGACTGGGTGGATCGCTACTATCGCGATCGTCTCACCCTGGCCGACCTCGCCGACCCGCAGCTGCTGCGGGAAGGGCGCGACGCGCTGGATCGGTTGACCCAGATCCTGCAGCTCGGTTCGGTTTATCCATTTCAGCAATAAGGGGGCGCGGTGGAACATTTTCTGGCATTAACCCTGGCGGGGCGATTGCCCCATCACTTTCACGGCGAGACGGCTCATTTCCGCTGGCACTGGCTCGGGGAAGGGATCCTTGAGCTGACGCCGCATGCGCGCTGCGAGCGCGGGCTGGTACTTTCCTGCGCCATTCATGGCAACGAAACGGCGCCGGTGGAGATAGTCGACCAGCTGGTGCAGCGACTGGTCCGGGAGGCGCTCCCGCTGCGCTGGCGGCTGCTGGTGATCGTCGGCAACCCACCAGCGCTGCGGGCGAATAAGCGCTATCTGCACAGCGATATGAACCGCATGTTTGGCGAGCGCTGGCGGCAGTTTCCGCTCAGTGAGGAGACGCAGCGGGCGCAGCGGCTGGAGCAGGCGGTGGCCCGCTTTTATCGCGACCACGATGGCCCGCGCTGGCACCTCGATCTGCATACCGCGATCCGCGGGTCGCTACATCCGCGCTTCGGCGTGCTCCCGGCCCGCGATACGCCGTGGGAGGAGGATTTTCTTCACTGGCTGGGCGGCGCCGGGCTGGAGGCGCTGGTGTTTCATCGCCAGCCCGGCGGGACCTTCACCCACTTCAGCTGCGAACGGTTCGCGGCGCTGGCCTGCACCCTTGAGCTGGGCAAAGCGCTGCCGTTGGGGGAAAACGATCTGACGCAGTTTGCCGCCGTCCAGAGGGCGCTCTCCCGGCTGCTGGTGGGGGATCTGGCCATTGCCGACGCCCCAGCGCCGCTGCGCTACCGGGTGGTACAGCAGCTAACCCGCCATAGCGATGATTTCCGCTTGCATATGGCGGATCAGACGCTGAACTTCACCCCCTTCGAACCCGGCACGCTGCTGGCGGAGGAGGGCGAGACGCGGTATGTGGTGGGGCATGAGACGGAGTATGTTCTGTTTCCTAACCCGACGGTGGCGAAAGGACTGCGCGCCGGCCTGATGCTGGAGAAATTATCCTGAGGGCAAGCCGTCCGCCAGGCGGCCTGCTTTATTTCGCGCGTCTTTTTTCGCCATCTTATTTTTTCGTGCCCCAGTGTAAATTTGCAGATTATTCCTGGTAAAATGCTTTGTTTTTAATCCCCCCTCCTTTATACTCTCCATAATTTCTCTGCAAAACAGTAAGTTATTTATTTTTTATTGCAATTCTTCGGCTAAATTCCTTATTTTCTCCATAATTGGCGAGAAACTGTTTTTTACACTTTCATTGTTTTACTCTTGCTCTGACTAATTGACGATTAACGTCGTAAAGTTAATCTCGTCAACACGGCAACGCGCCGTAAGAATAACGTAAAGTAAGGATTGAATGATGAAGAAACTCACTGCACTGTTTGTTGCCTCTACTCTGGCTCTGGGCGCGGCTAACCTGGCACACGCCGCCGATACCACCACCGCGCCGAGCGACAGCAAGCCGATGATGATGCATCATAAAGGCGGCCCGGGTCAGCATGACATGATGTTTAAAGGCCTGAACCTGACCGATGCGCAGAAGCAGCAGATCCGCGACATCATGAAGAGCCAGCGCGAAAATATGAAACGTCCGTCCCTTGAAGAACGCCGCGCGATGCACGATCTGATCGCCAGCGACACCTTCGATAAGGCGAAGGCGGAAGCGCAGATCGATAAGATGGAAGCGCAGCATAAAGCGATGGCGCTGTCCCGCCTGGAAACGCAGAACAAGATCTACAACATTCTGACCCCAGAGCAGAAAAAACAGTTCAATGCTAATTTTGAGAAGCATCTGACAGAACGCAACGCGCCGGCAGGTAAAATGCCTGCACCTGCTGAATAATGTAGCGCACTGAATCAAGACCGCCGGTCTTGCCCAATAATGCCATCAGGCGTTGGGCAGGGCCGGCGGTTTTTTATTGGTGGCTTCTCAGCCAAGCGGATGCAGCGGATAGTCTCCGCTGAGCAAAGGCTTACAGAGGATCTTGTAACCATCCTGGTCAAATCCGGCGGGCAGACGGGTCAACTCCGCCGCCTGGTCGAGCGATTCAACGGCGCCCAGCCACAGCCAGTTATGAATGACGTGATACTGCGTCATGTCCGGGCCGCGCTCCTCCAGCGCCACGGGCCCCGCCCACGGCCAGCACACCAGCTGCAGTCTGCTCATCTGCGCCAGCAGGCGCTCTTTGTGCGCCTCCACGCTCTCCTTTCCACAGCAGGCCCCGGCGCAGCGGCCCAGCGCGGAGCGAAAGCAGGCGCGGCCGCGGCTGAGCGGTTCCAGACCAAGCAGGCCATAACAGAGGCGCTGTTCGTCAGCGAGGCTCTGCAGCATCTGCAGCGCCGCCCGCCGGTTGGCGAACAGGCCATAGAGATGCTGCTGGTGCGAGAAATCAACCTCACGGGCATAGACAATCTGCGGCCGGTCGTCCGCAAGTAGCCAGGCGCAGAGCTGCTTGTTACGCCGTAGCCGCTTGTTAAACAGCGGCTGCTGCTCTTTAATCAACCGCGCCTCCAGCAGCAGCGCTCCCAGCTCGCCAGCGGTGCGCTGCCAGGTGATACGCCGCGACTGACGCAGCATCGCGGCCTCTTCAGGGGTGCGCAGGTGGGATAACACCCGGCTGCGGAGGTTGACGCTCTTACCGATATAGAGCGGCATCGTGTCGCTGTCGCCGTGAAACTGATAGACGCCCGGCAGCTTCGGCAGCGCCTCCAGCCACGGGCGAAGATGTTCGGGATATTCATAGATCGCCGCCGCCTCAAACTCGAGACGCGGGGCTGATTGCTTTCTGGCCACAATAACTCCTGGTACTGTCTATCCATCCAGTATAGCAGGCCATTTTTGCGGCGAAAAGGACAAAAAATAACCCCGGCGCAGGCCGGGGCGGGGGGAGAGACTATTTTTTCCAGAAATCGTCAAAGACGGTGATCGGCGGCCGACGCTTGTGTTCGGTTTTCAGATACCAGCCCTCGATCGTTTTGGCGATGCTCGGGTCCAGCGTTTTGCCTTCCAGATAATCGTCGATGTTCTCGTAGGTGACACCCAGGGCCACTTCATCCGGCAGGGAGGGGCGATCGTCTTCCAGGTCGGCGGTGGGCAGCTTCTTATACAGATGTTCCGGGCAGCCGAGATGGGCCAGCAGCTGTTTGCCCTGACGTTTGTTCAGGCGGAAAATTGGGTTGATGTCGGTGCCGCCGTCGCCATATTTGGTGAAAAAGCCGGTAATCGCTTCCGCCGCATGGTCGGTACCGACCACAACTCCTTTGGTCATTCCGGCGATGCTGTACTGGGCCTTCATTCGCTCACGGGCTTTTTCATTTCCGCGAACGAAGTCGCTCAGTTCGATGCCTGCTTCGCGCAGCGCCTGTTCGCTGGCCAGCACCGCAGCTTTAATATTGACTGTCAACACCCGGTCAGGCTGGATAAATGCGATGGCGTCCTGGCAGTCCTGCTCATCAGCCTGCACGCCATAGGGTAAACGGACGGCGATAAACTGCAGGCTACTGTCGCCGGTTTCGGCACGCAGTTCGTTAATCGCTATCTGGCACAGTTTTCCCGTCAGGGTGGAGTCCTGACCGCCGCTGATACCCAGCACCAGCGATTTAATAAACGGGTAGGTCTGCAGGTATGACTTCAGGAAATCGACGCTGCGGCGGATCTCGCCTGCGACATCAATCTGCGGCTTTGCGCCCAGCGCCTGAATAATCTCTTGTTGTAGCGTCATCGCGCCCTCCGAAAGTGAATCTGTTTGGCAAGCTGTTGGCTTAAAGCTACCTCTTTGCCGCTGAAACGACAAGGACCGGGGTTTTGACTGCCGGAAAAGAAGGCAATCAATGACATAGGTTTTCATTATAGATGCTGTACCGCGCATTGCGCCGCCGTCCGACGTCGGCAGAACAATCCTGTTTACGCAATAACATAACCTGACATGATTTCGCTGTTCGGCTTGAAAAATAACACTATTTATTCCAGGCTTATCGTTACACAGTAGAAAAGAGGAACCAAAATGAACAAAAGCTTAGCAGGAATACTGGGCGTCACCGTCGCGTTAACCTTACTGGCGGGCTGTACCGCTTACGATCGTACCAAAGACCAGTTTACCCAGCCGGTGGTGAAAGATGTGAAGAAAGGGATGTCGCGTCAGCAGGTGATGCAGATCGCCGGCAAACCTTCAACGGAAGTCACCATGGTCCATGCCCGCGGCACCTGCCAGACCTATATCCTCGGTCAACGAGATGGTAAAGTTGAAACCTACTTTGTGGCCCTCGACGAAACGGGTCACGTCATGAACTCCGGCTACCAGACCTGCGCCGAGTATGATACCGACCCGCGCAACGCCAGGTAAGCTTCCTACTGTTTACTGACTTCTACGTAAGCCCGACCACTGGTCGGGCTTTTTTGTGAGTCATGATGCTTATTTAATTGCGCGAATTATTTGGATGAAAATGTGAGGGTAGTCAAAACCGGAGGTCAATGAGAGACAATTCTGTTCAACAGCGAATTATCCTGGCGGCTCAGCTTGCCGTATACTCAACTCATAAACAGAATTAACCGGATGTTACCAGTCTTACCGGCTCTCAGCGGTTACTGAAGGCCCTGGTCTCACACATTGAGGAAGCGTTCATGGAAAAGAAACACATTTATCTCTTCTGCTCGGCAGGCATGTCCACGTCACTGCTGGTCTCCAAAATGCGGGCGCAGGCGGAAAAATATGAAGTCCCGGTCATTATTGAAGCCTATCCCGAAACCCTCGCGGGCGAAAAAGGGCCGGAAGCCGACGTAGTATTATTAGGGCCACAAATTGCGTATATGTTACCGGAAATTCAGCGCCTGCTGCCGAATAAACCGGTTGAAGTTATCGACTCCCTACTCTATGGCAAAGTTGATGGTTTAGGGGTATTGAAAGCCGCCGTCGCGGCTATTAAGAAAGCTGCAGCACAATAATTTTAACTTTTAAAACTCGATGTATTTTGACGCCTGGCGGCTGCCTGTTGCCGGACGTCAAAAAATAATGAGTTTATTTTCCCGTCAAAGAGTAATTTCATACATCATCGCCGTAATAGTTTATTGCGGCTTTTAAGGGTATTGACTATGAGTAAAGTGATCGATTCGCTTGAAAAGGTACTCCTTCCTTTTGCAGTGAAAATAGGAAAGCAGCCGCATATTAATGCAATAAAAAATGGATTTATTAAATTAATGCCGTTGACCCTCGCCGGGGCCATGTTTGTGTTAATTAACAACGTTTTTCTGAGCTTCGGCGAAGGCTCTTTCTTTTATTCCATGGGCATTCGCCTGGATGCCTCCACCATTGAAACCTTAAACGGCTTTAAGGCTATCGGCGGAAACGTCTATAACGGCACCCTCGGGATTATGTCGCTAATGGCGCCGTTCTTTATCGGTTCCGCGCTGGCGGAAGAGCGCAAAGTTGACCCGATGGCAGCTGGCCTGCTGGCGGTGGCGGCCTTCATGACCGTGACCCCGTATAGCGTGGGCGAAGCCTATGCGGTGGGCGCCAACTGGTTGGGCGGGCAGAACATCATCTCCGGGATGATTATCGGTCTGGTCGTTGCGGAACTGTTCACCTTCGTGATCCGTCGCAACTGGGTGATTAGACTGCCGGACAGCGTGCCGGGGTCGGTATCACGCTCTTTCTCAGCGCTGATCCCGGGCTTCTTGATCCTCTCCATCTTCGGCATTATCTCGTGGGCCCTGGCGAGCTATGGCAGCAACTTCCACCAGATCATCATGGACTCTATCTCGACGCCGCTGGCGGCGATGGGCAGCGTGGTTGGCTGGGCATACGTTATCTTTAACTCTCTGCTGTGGTTCTTCGGTGTGCACGGTTCTCTGGCGCTTACCGCCCTGGATAACGGCATCATGACGCCGTGGGCGCTGGAAAACATCGCGCTGTACAACCAGTACGGCTCTGTTGATGCGGCCATCGAAGCGGGCAAACAGTTCCACTTCTGGGCTAAGCCGATGCTCGACTCCTACATCCTGCTGGGTGGCTCCGGGGCGACGCTGGGTCTGATTATCGCCATCTTTATCGCTTCTCGCCGCGCTGACCATCGTCAGGTTGCCAAGCTGGCGCTGCCGTCAGGCATCTTCCAGATTAACGAACCGATTCTGTTTGGTCTGCCGATCATCATGAACCCGGTGATGTTCATCCCGTTCGTGCTGGTTCAGCCGATTCTGGCGGCCATTACGCTGGCGGCCTACAGCCTGGGGATTATCCCACCGGTGACCAACCTGGCGCCGTGGACTATGCCGACCGGTTTGGGAGCGTTCTTTAACAGTAACGGCAGCGTTGCCGCCCTGCTGGTGGCCCTGTTCAACCTTGGCGTCGCTACCCTGGTCTACCTGCCGTTTGTGGTGCTGTCGAATAAAGCGCAGACCGTTATCGAGCAGGAAGAGAGCGAAGAAGACATCGCTAACGCACTGAAATTCTGATACCGCGCGGTACGGGCAGCGTCCCGTACCGCCTGATAAATGAGGGAAATATTATGTTTGATCTGGACAACATCGACGCGGTAGAGACCCCGGAAAATGACCTCGAAGAGGTAGTGATGGGGCTGATTATCAACTCCGGACAAGCCCGTAGCCTGGCCTATGGCGCGCTGAAGCAGGCGAAGCAGGGCGACTTTGCGGCAGCGAAAGCGATGATGGAGCAGTCGCGCCAGGCGCTGAGCGAGGCGCATCGCGTGCAGACCCAGCTTATCGAAAGCGACGAGGGCGAAGGGAAAATGAAGGTCAGCCTGGTGCTGGTGCATGCCCAGGACCATCTGATGACCTCCATGCTGGCTCGTGAGCTGGTGGCCGAATTGATTGAGCTGCACGAGAAGGTACAATAGGCCATCGCGACGATGAGGCAGCCCAGAATGATGACCACCGAGATCAGTACCGCCAGAGAACAACAGCTGTTCAACGGGAAGAACTTTCATGTGGTCATCTATAACAAAACGGAAAGCGTGAGCGGGCTTCACCAGCATGATTACTACGAATTTACCGTGGTGTTAACCGGGCGCTATTACCAGGAGATCAATGGCAAACGGGTGCTGCTGGAGCGCGGGGATTTCGTCTTTATCCCGATGGGCTCGCACCACCAGAGCTTTTACGAGTTCGGGGCGACGCGCATCCTTAACGTCGGCATCAGCAGACGCTTCTTTGAGAAACACTACCTGCCGCTGCTGCCGTTTGGTCTGGTGGCTTCGCAAGTCTACGCCGTGCAGAGCGCTTTTCTCGGCTACGTTGAGTCGGTCATCGCCTCACTCAATTTTCGCGAAACGGAATTTGACGAATTTATCGAGCTGGTCTCCTTTTATGTCATTAACCGTTTACGCCACTATCGTGAAGAGCCGGTTGCCGACGTGACGCCGCAATGGTTAAAAAATACCGTGGAAGCCATGCATGATAAGCTGAAATTCGGTGAAGGCGCTCTCGAAAATATGGTTCGCTTATCCGGAAAAACGCAGGAATATTTAACCCGGGCGACCCAGCGCTATTATGGTAAAACGCCGATGCAGATAATTAATGATATCCGTATCAACTTTGCCAAAAAACAGCTGGAAATTACCAATTATTCGGTGACGGATATTGCGTATGAATCAGGTTACAGCAGTCCGAGCCTGTTTATTAAAACCTTTAAAAAACTGACGTCGTTTACGCCGAGCAGTTATCGCAAACATTTGACCAGTATTAATTAAACCCGCGCGGCGTTCGCCGCCAGGTTTATACCGAAAATCATTCAAGTTAACTGTCCGCATTGTTGCGGAGAGCGGCCTGCGTCCAGGCGCAGCGCCTAAGGGAGAAAAAGATGAGCCAGAAATTAAAAGTAGTCACTATTGGCGGCGGCAGCAGCTATACCCCGGAATTACTGGAAGGATTTCTGAAACGTTATCATGAACTGCCGGTAAGCGAACTGTGGTTGGTAGACGTCGAAGAGGGCCAGGAGAAGCTCGATATTATCCACGCGCTGTGCCAGCGGATGGTGGAAAAAGCCGGCGTGCCGATGAAAGTCTATAAAACGCTGGATCGCCGCGCAGCGCTGCAGGGCGCAGATTTCGTCACCACCCAGCTGCGCGTGGGCCAGCTGAAGGCGCGTGAAAAAGATGAGCGCATCCCGCTGAGTCACGGCTACCTGGGTCAGGAGACCAACGGGGCGGGCGGGTTGTTTAAAGGACTGCGCACCATCCCGGTGATTTTCGATATCGTGAAAGATGTGCAGGAAATTTGCCCCGACGCATGGATCATCAACTTTACCAACCCGGCGGGCATGGTCACCGAGGCGGTCTATCGCCACACCAATTTCAAACGCTTTATCGGCGTGTGCAACATTCCTATCGGCATGAAGATGTTCATCACCGACGTGCTGCAGCTGAGCTCGAGCGATGAGCTGAATATCGACCTGTTTGGTCTGAACCACCTGGTGTTCGTCCGCGACGTGCTGGTTAACGGCGTCTCGCGCTTCGATGAACTGCTGGACGGCGTGGCCTCCGGCCGTCTGACCGCGAACTCGGTGAAAAACATCTTCGACCTGCCGTTTAGCGAAGGGCTGATCCGCTCCCTGCGCCTGATCCCATGCTCTTACCTGCTCTACTACTTTAAGCCAAAAGAGATGCTGGCGATTGAGATGGGCGAGTACTACAAAGGCGGTGCGCGCGCCCAGGTGGTGCAGAAGGTGGAGAAACAGCTGTTCGAGCTGTATAAAAACCCGGATCTTAACGTTAAGCCGAAGGAGCTGGAGCAGCGCGGCGGGGCCTATTACTCTGATGCCGCTTGCGAAGTAATCAATGCCATCTATAACGACAAGCAGACTGAGCACTATGTGAATATCCCGCATCATGGCCATGTCGATAATATCCCGGCGGACTGGGCGGTAGAGATGAGCTGCACCTTAGGCCGCGACGGCGCGAAGCCGACGCCGCGCATTACTCATTTCGATGAGAAGGTGTTAGGGCTTATCTACACCATCAAGGGGTTCGAAGTGGCGGCCAGCCAGGCGGCGATCAGCGGTGAGCTGAACGATGTCCTGTTGGCGCTGAACTTAAGCCCGCTGATCCATTCCGATCGTGACGCCGAACAGCTGGCGCGGGAGATGATTCTGGCGCATGAAAAATGGCTGCCGAACTTTGCGGCGACGATCGAAAAACTAAAATCGTAACGGGAGTAGCAAATGGAACGCGTATTGATCGTCAATGCCGACGACTTCGGCCTCAGTAAAGGGCAGAACTACGGCATTATCGAGGCCTGTCGCAACGGCGTGGTGACATCGACCACCGCGCTGGTCAACGGCGCGGCCATTGACCACGCCGCCCAGCTGAGCCGCAGTACTCCGGAGCTGGCGGTCGGTATGCACTTTGTACTGACGCTGGGCGAGCCGCTGTCGGCCATGCCGGGATTAACCCGCGATGGCCGGCTGGGCAAATGGATCTGGCAGCAGGCGGAAGAAGATAGCCTGCCGCTGGAAGAGATCGCCCACGAGCTGGCGTGTCAGTACCATCGTTTTGTCGAACTCTTCGGCCATGAGCCGACGCATATCGACAGCCATCACCATGTTCATATGTTCGCCCAGATTTATCCCATCGTCGCGGCCTTTGCCCGCGAGAAGGGCATTGCGTTACGTATTGACCGCCAGGTGGCGGCGCAGAGTGGGCTCGACCAGCAGGCGGCGCGCAGCAGCGCCGGCTTCAGCAGCGAGTTTTACGGCGAAGCGGTCTCTGAGGAACTGTTTCTGCAGACGCTGGATGCCTCCATCGCCCGCGGGGAGCGCTCCCTGGAGGTGATGTGTCATCCGGCTTATGTCGATCGGATCATTATGGGCAGCGCCTACTGCTATCCGCGACTGGATGAGCTTGATGTGCTGACATCTGCTTCACTGAAAGCGGCGGTGGCCGACCGGGGTTATCGTCTGGGAACCTACCGCGACGTGTAAGCCCGACGGGGGAAAGGGAAAGTGAATCAAGCCCGGCACAGCGTGCCGGGCTTTTTACTACGCCGGAATAGCGGCGATTTTCGGGCTTCTCGACCACACGCGGTGGGCCGTCATCAGGGCGAGCAGTTTGTCCGCCGCTGGCGTGTCGAGCGCATCGGTGACGATGACCCCCTCTTCACCTTGGGTCGGAACATGCAGAACGGACGTCAGCTGCCGCGCATCCCCTGCCAGCAGGATCGGCTTCAGATGTTTATAGGCTTCCAGCAGGTAATAGGGCGCGTCACCGCTCTGACTCAGGGCGCTGAGGTCGCCGCCGGGCACCACCACCGCATCCACCGTCAGCGACGGGGAGCCGGCGAAGGTGCCGGCGATCGGCAGCGGAGAACCATCGTCGGCAATGACTTCGCCCATTCGCGAGTAGAGCAGCTTGCTGTGCACGCCCTGGGCCTGCAGCGCCTGCAGGAGCTGAACCAGATCCTGCGCTGAGGTGCGTTCGTTGAGCAGGACTGCCACCACGCGACCTTTCACATCTCCTTCGGCGTCGGCGTAGAGGCTGAGGCTGGGGTCTTTCTCCACGCCATTGACCGGGGCGGGCAGGGTAATGTTGCGCTGATCGTCGCTCAGTTCGATGCCTAAGTTCGCCCCAACCGCTTCCGCAAGCTTAGTATCAATGTGGGCCAGATGATCGACCACCCGCTCGCGGATCCAGGTGCGGACCACTTTGCTGAGTTCGAAGCTGAAACCATCGATAATATGCTGCTGTTCAATCGGCGTCTGGCTCAGCCAGAACAGACGCGGCTGGGCGTAATATTCGCCGAACGAAGGGCTGCGCTGGCGGATTTTTTCGCCGTCGACGCGCTCGGCGAGGGACTCAAAGCCACCGCGTTTGGCGGCAGGCGGCGTCTCGCGCGGCCAGTTGTCGTTAATCGAGTTGGGCTCGTAGTTGGCCGGATTGGTGTCAATGTCCATCCGGTGCATCCCGTCACGCTGGAAATTATGATACGGGCAGGTCGGACGGTTGATGGGGATTTCATGGAAGTTCGGCCCACCCAGGCGGCTAATTTGCGTATCGGTGTAAGAGAAGAGACGCCCCTGCAGCAGCGGATCGTTGCTGAAATCAATGCCCGGGACGATATGTCCGGGATGGAAGGCCGCCTGTTCATTTTCGGCAAAGAAGTTATCCGGGTTGCGGTTGAGGACCATTCTGCCAACCCGCTGCACCGGCACCAGCGCCTCGGGGATCAGCTTGGTGGGATCGAGCAGGTCGAAGTCAAAAGCAAATTCATTCTCTTCGGGGATCAATTGCAGGCCAAGCTCAAATTCCGGGTAGTCCCCGGCTTCGATGGCCTCCCATAGATCGCGGCGATGAAAATCGGGGTCGCGGCCGGTCAGCTTCTGCGCTTCATCCCACACCAGCGACGCCTTGCCGGCGACCGGTTTCCAGTGAAAGCGAACGAAGGTGGCTTTGCCCTCGGCATTAATCAGACGGAAGGTATGGATCCCGAAGCCTTCCATGGTGCGATAGCTGCGCGGGATGCCGCGATCCGACATCGCCCACATCACGTTGTGCAGCGTTTCCGGCTGCAGGGAAACATAGTCCCAGAAAGTATCGTGGGCGCTCTGCCCCTGTGGGATGGCCCAGTGGGGTTCAGGCTTCACGGCGTGGACAAAGTCGGGGAACTTCATCGCGTCCTGGATGAAGAAGACCGGTGTGTTGTTGCCCACCAGGTCAAAAATCCCTTCGTCAGTGTAAAACTTGGTAGCGAAGCCGCGAATATCGCGGACGGTGTCCGCCGACCCCGCGCCGCCCTGCACGGTGGAAAAGCGTACAAACACCGGGGTGATTTTATCGGCTGACGAAAGAAAATCGGCTTTAGTCAACGCAGCCAGGCTTTTGTAGGGCTGGAAGTAGCCGTGGGCGGCAGAGCCGCGGGCATGAACGATACGCTCCGGAATACGCTCGTGGTCAAAGTGGGTGATCTTCTCCCGCAGGATAAAATCTTCCAGCAGCGTTGGGCCGCGGCTACCGGCGCGCAGCGAATTCTGATCGTCAGCAATGCGCACGCCCTGGTTGGTGGTCAGCGGAAAATCTTCCCCCCCTTTGCGTTGCGCCTCCAGGGAATCCAGTTTGCTGTTATGAGTATCGGGCGCTTTCAGGCTGCCTGGGGCGGTGGGTTCGACGCCCGGAGCGGTAGGTTTCGGCGTGGGGCGCAACTCCCGATCGTCCGGCGCCAGCGAATCGAGACCCGGCTGCGCTTCCTCGCTGTCGTGGACCGGTGCCTGCTGTTGGTGAGGGTTCGGGTGCTTATCAGACATTACTCGTCTCCTGCTTTCATTGCTAAAAGTGGTCGTTGATAGACCAAAACCCTTCTAACTATAGAACATTACGCTGTCTGCGCCCGGCGAGGGGGCAGGGAGTTATCCTAAAATGCGCATCGGCGGCGAAGGGGCGACGAACGGGGCCACAATCGGCTATGATAGAGGTTTCTGTTTCCCGCTATGTTTAGTGAATCCATTTGTTATGAAACCATTGCGCCAACAAAATCGCCCTGTCATTAGCTACGTGCCGCGCGTGGAGCCTGCGCCCCCGGAACATGCCGTGAAAATGGACCATTTTCGCGATGTCTGGATTTTGCGCGGGAAGTATGTCGCTTTTCTGCTGATGGGGGAGCATTTCCGTCGCTCACCGGCATTCAGCGTGCCGGAGTCGGCGCAGCGCTGGGCTAACCAGGTGCGTCAGGAAGGTGAGATTGAAGCCTGAGTCGGCTGCAGAAATAAAAAAACCGCTGAATGATCAGCGGTTTTTTTTGTGCTTGCCGTTTAGCGATGCGCCAGTTCGGCTTCTTCCTCGCTATCGAAGATCGACTTGTCGGTCTGGCGCAGCCACTGGCTGGTCAGCGTCCCGGCGGTCATTGAGCCGTTAACGTTCAGCGCGGTACGCCCCATATCGATCAGCGGTTCGACGGAGATGAGCAGGGCTACCAGGGTCACCGGCAGGCCCATCGCCGGCAGGACGATCAGCGCGGCGAAGGTCGCGCCGCCGCCCACCCCGGCGACGCCCGCCGAGCTGACGGTGACGATGCCCACGAGGGTGGCAATCCACATCGGATCCAGCGGGTTGATGCCCACGGTCGGCGCGACCATCACCGCCAACATTGCCGGATAGATACCAGCGCAGCCGTTCTGGCCGATGGTGGCGCCAAAGGAGGCGGAGAAGCTGGCAATCGACTCCGGTACGCCGAGACGACGGGTTTGCGCCTCAACGTTCAGCGGAATGGAGGCGGCGCTGGAGCGGCTGGTAAAGGCGAAGGTGATCACCGGCCAGACTTTACGGAAGTACTTCAGCGGGCTGACGCCGTTAATCGCCAGCAGCAGGCCGTGGACGACAAACATAATACCCAGCGCAATGTACGAGGCTACCACGAAGCCGCCAAGCTTGATGATGTCCTGCAAATTCGACCCGGCAACCACTTTGGTCATCAGGGCCAGCACACCGTAAGGGGTCAGCTGCATGACCAGACGAACCAGCTTCATTACCCAGCCCTGCAGGGTATCGATCGCGGTCAGCACGCGCTGGCCTTTTTCCACATCCTCTTTCAGCAACTTAAGCGCTGCGACGCCGAGGAACGCCGAGAAAATGACGATGCTGATGATGGAGGTTGGGTTAGCCCCGGTCAGGTCAGCAAACGGGTTCTTCGGCACGAAGGAAAGGATCAGCTGCGGGACGCTGAGATCCGCTACTTTCCCCACATAGTTGCTCTGGATGGCGTTCAGACGGGCGGTCTCCGCGCTGCCCTGGACCAGACCCTCGGCGGTGAGGCCGAACATATTGGTCACCAGCACACCAACCAGGGCGGCGATCAGGGTGGTGAACAACAGAGTACCGATGCTCAGGAAGCTAATTTTCCCCAGCTGCGAGGCATTATGCAGGCGGGCCACCGCGCTAAGGATGGAGGCGAAGACCAGCGGCATAACAATCATTTGCAGCAGCTGGACGTAACCGTTGCCGACGATATTGAACCACTGGATGGAATCCTTCAGCACCTGGCTGTCAGACCCGTAGATCAGCTGCAGCGCCAGACCAAAGACCACGCCAGTCGCCAGACCGACCAGCACTTTTCTGGCCAGGCTCCACTGTTTATGGCGTGTTTGCCCCAGCGCAAACAGTAATACGGCGAACACGACTACGTTCGCTATTAATGGAAAGTTCATCCCCGTTCTCCTGATATTTTTATAACCTGGGCTGGTGGATAACCAGCTCTTATGACGGCAAGGTTAGCAGAAGGCGTTATCAAGGACTTATATTCAAATGGAATGGGTTATAACCAAATGGCGTTTTCCGCCGCTTTATCGCCCACTCTGGTGACTTATAAAGCGATTGAAGGTGATCTGCAGGGAATTGATCACCCCGGATGACCAGCGTATCGCGCTGTTGTCCGCCAGCGTCTGCGGCATCCAGACGGCATAGACGAACAGCGCCATACACAAGGCGCGTTCGAGCTGATTGCCCTTGCGCGGCGCAAGGATCGGCAGCCGGAAGCGCCAGCGACAGGGCCACAGCAGCGGCACACCGGCGGGGGTGAGCATATCGGCGAGAATGTGGCTGAGATAGCCCAGCACCAGGCCCTGGAGAGCGTCTGCCGGGACAATCCAGCTGTCAGGCACTTTCAGATAGAACAGCGTCAGCGCGCCAAAGACGGCCAGCAGGCTGTGGGTGAAGCCGCGGTGGCCAAAGGCCCGCGCCACGGGCTTTGAGATCCAGCTCAGCCGTTGGCCAAGAAACGACTTTGGGTGATCGATGTCCGGCAGCAGGCAGGTCAAAACAGCCGAGGGCACAATATGCCACCAGTCGCCCTGCGCCAGCACCGGCGTTAACTCTGCGTTTTTGGCAAATACTGCGCAGGCGATTGAAAAGAAGAGATGGCCTTCCGCCGTCATGATAACACACCCTAAACTGTCGATTCATACAGTATAGGGTTTTTATACAGTGTACGGAAGAGGTGACGGTGTAACTCTTTGTCACAAACTCTCAGCGCGCCAGCCATCCGCCATCGACGGCCAGCGTATAGCCGTTAATATAGTCGGCCGCTGATGAGGCGAGAAACACCACCGGCCCCTGCAGGTCTTTCGGCGCTCCCCAGCGACCAGCGGGAATGCGCTCGAGGATCGCCTGGTTACGCTCTTCATCTTCGCGCAGCGCCTGGGTGTTGTTGGTGGCCATATACCCGGGCGCTATGGCGTTGACGTTGATACCCTGGCCAGCCCATTCGTTAGCCAGCAGACGGGTCAAACCCAGCACGCCGCTTTTCGAGGCGGTGTAGGAGGGGACGCGGATCCCGCCCTGAAACGAGAGCATCGAGGCGATGTTAATGATTTTCCCGCCTTCCCCCTGGCGAATGAACTGCCTGGCGACCGCCTGGCTGAGAAAGAAAACCGCTTTGAGATTCAGGTCGATCACCGCGTCCCAGTCGCTTTCCGTGAAGGTCAGGGCATCATGGCGGCGGATAATTCCGGCGTTGTTGACCAGAATATCGACCCGGCCCATCGCCGCCACCGCCTGGTCGACCAGACCGCTCATATCATTCTCTTGGCTGAGATCCGCCTGAATGGCGTGAAAGCGGCGGCCCAGCGCCAGCACCTGGGCGGCCGTATCATGGGGAATTTTACGGTTGATGCCGACGATATCGCACCCGGCCTGCGCCAGGCCCAGCGTCATTCCCTGTCCCAGGCCGGTATCGCAACCGGTCACGATGGCGACCTTACCCGTCAGGTCGAAGGCGTTCAGTACCATATTCACCTCTGTCAGCTGATCTACTGGCGTACGATGACGCCACCTGTGACCAGCATAGAGGGAGGAAAACAAAATTACAATTAAAATGAAACAATGTTTTGATTTTGTTGCCGGCGGCGTGACAGCGATTGTTGCACCCGCCAGCGGTCTTAACCGAGCAAGTTCTCAGCAGTGAGTGCCAGCAGTGACGGAAGCTTGACGTCCGCCAGCGCAAAGCGCGGGTCGCGGCTGTTCTCCGCTTCCGGCACCACGATAGACCGCATGCGCGCGGCTTTGCTGGCGATCATGCCATTGACCGAATCCTCCAGCGCGACGCAGCGCTGCGGGTCGACTCCCAGGGCAGCGGCGCAGTTGAGGTAGACCTGCGGGTGCGGTTTGCTCCAGGGTAAATGCTCCGCAGAGGCGAGAGCATCAAACTGGTCGCGCAGTTCAAACATATCGAGCACTTTCTCCAGCATCATCAGCGGCGAGGCCGAGGCCAGGCCCACCTTTAAGCCCTGAGCTTTACACAGGGCCACTGCCTCGCGTACGCCCGGCAGCAGCGGGCGTGAGGCTTCCACCAGCTCAATGGCGCGACGAATAATGCGCGCGGTAGCTTCCGCCCGGTCTACGCCGTGCCACGGCTGCTGCGCGTACCACAGATCCACCACCAGGTCGATTCGCAGACCGAGCAGGTCGGGCAGTTCATCGCGGCGACGGGTATCCACCCCCAGGCTCTCCATGACCTCGACCTCCGCCTGATCCCAGAGCGGCTCCGAGTCAATCAGCAACCCGTCCATATCAAATATCGCGGCCTCAATGCGGCGCTTCGCTGACATATGTCCTTCTCCTGTTGCGTAATCAGATAAACGAATCGGCAATCATGGTATATCATACCGCGCATTATTGGGCGAAATTCGCCGTGGCAGATAGACTTATACCCGACATACTCGGGGGAGCGAGGGAAGCCAGCGCCACGCAACAGGCAGCAGGCGAACCACCAACGCGTCTTTAACAAGGGGAACTCATGACGTACCAACAAGCTGGACGCATAGCGGTTATCAAACGCATTTTAGGATGGGTTATCTTTATTCCCGCCGTGCTGTCGACGCTGATTTCTGTGCTCAAATTTATGTATGAGCACAGTGAAAAGAAACCCGGCATTGATGCGGTAATGATGGATTTTGCGCACGTGATGATTGAGATGATGCGCTTTAACACGCCGTTCCTGAACTTTTTCTGGTACAACTCGCCGCTGCCGGATTTTCACCATAGCCTGAACATCGGCTTCTGGATCATCTTCATTCTGGTGTTCGTCGGCATGGCCCTGCAGGCTTCCGGCGCGCGAATGGCGCGGCAGGCGAAATTTCTCCGCGAGGGGATTGAGGATCAGCTGATCCTCGAACAGGCCAAAGGCGCAGATGGGTTAACCCGCGAGCAGCTTGCTGAACGCATTGTGGTACCGCGCCATACTATCCTGGTGCAGTATTTCCCACTGTACGTGCTGCCGGTGATCGTGATTGTCATCGGTTACTTCTTCTTTTCGCTGCTGGGCTTTCTGTAAGTCAGGTGCCCGGCAAGCCGGGCACCTTCTTATTCCGCTGGCAGAGGACGTGGTTTTCCCTGATTATCAACGGCAACGTAGATAAACAGCGCTTCCGTCGCCTTGTAGCGCTGGCCAATCGGTTCTGAAGAGACTTTTTTCACCCACACTTCGATGTTAATTGTCACCGAGGTGTTGCCGCGCTTCACGCAGCGGGCGTAGCAGCACACCACGTCGCCAACGGCGACCGGGCGTAAAAAGGTCATCCCATCCACCCGCACGGTCACCACGCGACCCTGGGCGATCTCTTTGGCCATAATGGCGCCGCCAATATCCATCTGCGACATCAGCCAGCCGCCAAAAATATCCCCGTTGGCATTGGTATCCGCCGGCATTGCCAGGGTGCGTAAAACCATTTCGCCCTTTGGGGCGAGATCTGTTGTTGTCATGCTCTACTCTGTTGTGGTCAAAGACGATCAGCGGGATGCTACTATGAAAATAGCGCAGTGAGAATAGGGGAATACGCCCGCTGGCGCGGGCGCGGTGGTTCAGAAGGAGAGGGTAACGCCGGCGTAATACGCGCGGCCAGGCTCATTGTAGGTCGAGGCGCCGGCATTTTCGCGATACAGTTGTTTATCAAATAGATTACTTATTCCGGCATTCAGGCGAATATCCCGGTTTAGCTGATACTGAGTACCAATACCCACGATGGAATAGGCGCCAACCTCAGTGGTGGCAAGGGTCCCGGTTTCGTTGCGGATCTCCGCATACTGACGCGGCTTCTGACGGCCATAAAGCGTCCAGTTCACATTCGCAGACAGGGCGTCGTTTACCTGCCAGTCGAGCATCGTGTTAACGGTATATTTCGGGATAACCGACAGCGGGTTGCCTGTCTCTTTACTTTCAGATTTGAGCATCCAGGTGGCATTGGTCCGCCAGCTGAGGACATCTCTCAGCACCGGGATCAGCAGATTTCCTTCCAGCCCCTCGACCACGGCTTTGCCGCCGTTCTGCCATTGCAAAATATTATTGCCGCTGGAGGTATAGCCCAGTACCTCTGTTCCGGAGACGATTTTGTTTTTGTAATCGTTGCGAAACCAGGTGACCCCGGCAGCGTAACCATTAAGGTTAAATTCGATACCGATCTCTTTGTTGATACTGATCTCCGGGTCGAGGTCAGGGTTACCCAGCAGGTAGCAGCTGCCTTCAGCGATCGTGTTTGGACAACCGTTGCCGCGGGTGGAGAGCAAATAGCCTTTACTGGATTGATAGAGGTTTGGCGCTTTAAACACGCGCGCGATACCGGCCTTCAGCGTGACCATATCGCCGAGCTCCTGGGACAGATTGAGGCTGGGGCTCCAGTTACTGCCAAACTGATTATGATAATCGAAGCGAATGCCGGGGATCAGGTTGGTGCCGGGCACGGCTTCGATATTATCTTCCAGATAGATACCGGTGAGGGTGGCGCTGTTTTTGGTACTGCGTTGCGTAGGGTCGCCCGAGGTCCCAGGGATAGTCTCGCCGTTGCTGTTAGTGGCCTGCATCGATGCCGGGTCGTCGAGCTGATCATGGTTCCATTCCATTCCCAGCGTCAGCGTCTGGTCCGCCAGCCAGAAGAAAGGCACATTGAATTCCGAGGTAGTACGCCAGGATTCCAGACGGCTGGTGGCATAATCTTCACTGTTGATCATGCCTTCGACGCGGCCGGTAGAGCCTTCCTGCAGGCGGGTATTGTTGGTTTTCTCGTAGTAAACACCGGCTTTGGACTGGCCCCAATCCCATAGACCGTTGTAGGTCAGTCCCCAGGACTGGCGATAGAGGCGATTAGTTTCGTGGCCGTACAGGGAGTCCACCAGCCCGTTCGGGCTAAGATTGCCGTTGCTGTACTGGGTATCGCCAGCATAGATATTCCCCTGACGGCTATAGGCGTAGCTGAAATCGAGAATTTGTTGCGGGGTCATTTTCCATGACAGTAGCGCGTTAATGTCTTTATTGCGGACCCCTTCGCGCCCCGCAGCGTAAGAGCCGTTTTGCGCATGGTTAATATCCCAGGCGTCGGGTTCCGTTTTATTGATATTGCCATACAGGCGCATCGTCAGCGCCTCGCCGGCCAGTGGGCCGCTGAGATTGAAGTTAGCGCGATTGGTCGTGCCTTCTTTGTTGTTTTCCGGCTGGTTGGTGAAGAAAGACAGCGAACCGTGCCAGGTGTTGGTCGGACGTTTGGTAATGATATTGACCACTCCGCCCGCCGCGCCGGAACCATAGCGCGCGGCTGCCGGACCGCGGAGAACTTCAATCCGTTCGACCATTTCGGCAGGTACCCAGTTGCTGTCGCCCCGGGTATCGCGTTCGCCGCGCCAGCTATAGCGAACCGCGTTACGTGACGTGACCGGTACCCCATCTATCAGGATCAGGGTGTTCTCCGGCCCCATGCCGCGGATATCAATCTGGCGGTTGTTGCCCCGACTGCCGCTGGCGCTGTTGCCGGTCAAGTTCACCCCGGGCATTTTACGGATGATGTCTGAGAGATCGTTGACCGGCGGCTGCTTAGCAATATCCTCAGCCGTGATAATCGACACCCCGGGCTGTTGCTTAAGCGCCTCTTCCGCCGTACTGCGCACAATCATCGTTTCGGTATCTTGTTCTGATTCTTCAGCAAAGGCGTTAGGGGCGAGGAGACTGGATATGACCAGCGCCAGGGTCGTGGGCACAGAATATTGCGGCGATCTCATGTAAATATCCTTTTCAAAACAATGCAAAATGATATCGAGAATATTAATGATAACAATTATCATTACAATGTAACGAGATGAATCTCCATAAAATCCTCACAATTACCGCAACTTTTTATGCAGTTGAGAGAAATCGTGAAGAGAGCCTACACAGTGTGGCCGGGAAGCTGTCAGCGTATGCGCTGAGGTTGTGTGGTTGCAGGGAATGTTTGCCAGTGCAGTAAGCTTATAGGGGGCGAGCGCGGCGCGCGATGGCGCGCCGGCGGAGGGGTTAGTGGTGGTCGTCCTGCGGCATATGACGGTAGATGTAGATCCCGCTCAGCAAGGTAAAGACCAGCGTGAGGGCGGTTAAACCAAAGACCTTAAAGTTAACCCAGATATTCTGCGGCAGCCAGAAGGCGATATAGATATTGGCCAGCCCGCAGAGAATAAAGAACACCGCCCAGGCCAGGTTAAGTCGCGACCAGACCTGCTGCGGCAGGCTCAGCTCTTTACCCAGCATGCGCTGGATCAGCGGCTTTTTCATCACCCACTGGCTGAACAGCAGCGCGCCGGCGAACAGGGCATAGATCACCGTCACCTTCCATTTAATAAACTCATCATTATGGAAGAAGATGGTTAACCCGCCGAAGACGGCCACCAGCACGAAGGTGATCAGCGCCATTTTTTCCACTTTCCGGTAGCGCACCCAGCTGTAGATCAGCACGACGGCGGTCGCCACAATCAGCGCCGTGGTGGCGGCGTAGATATCGTAAAGCTTATAAAAGGCAAAGAAGACCACCAGCGGTAAAAAATCCAGAAACTGCTTCATACATCGATCCCGTCTTTCAGGACGGACCGGGGAAGGCCCCGGTCCTGGTTAAAATTAGCTGCGGATAAGCATATACACGCGAAATAAATAGATCAGCAACAGGGCGGAAATCAGGTTGCTGATGGTATTAATCACCACCGCGCCGACGTTTGGCGTCAGGGCGGCAAAGCTGGAAGCAAACAGTAACAGCAGGGTTTTCGCCACCAGCCAACCGATAATAGCCGGCGCCACCAGCCGCAGATTGGCCCACGCCAGGCGCATGCTGCTGCGCATGGCGCCGAGGATGCCCATTTTGTCCTGTACCAGCATGATCGGCGCAAAGGCCAGCACGATGGCCAACAGCACGCCGGGCACCAGCACCAGCATCATCCCCATCTGCACCAGGAAGGTGGTGAACAGGATCAGCAGCAGCAGCTTGGGCAGGACCGGCGCCGAGGCGCCGATGGCGCGCAGGGCGCTAACGCGATGACCGGCGGAGACCAGCTGGATCAGCAGCAGGACGCCGCCGACGAGGATCGCATTACCTACCAGACCCGAGAAGGTTGATGCCGCCGAGGCGCGCAGCAGAACCTGCTGCTGCTCCGGCGTCATGTTCTGCACCAGCTCGAACAGCCCGGCGCTACCGGCGAGGTTATCGCCTTCGCTGAGTATCGACAGCTGCTCGTCGCTGGGTGAAAAGGCATGGCCAAGTACTACCGTAATAAACGCGCACAACAGCGCAATCAGTAAAATAGTAATGAACTGATTACGAAAAAAATTCCCGGTGTCACGGTAGACGGACTTCGCCGTGATAGACATGCATTCTCCTTGAGTGTCGCAGGTGTTAACTAGCCGGCGATTGTACCGCAAATCGTTCCGTCGTAGCACTCTCTGCGCCGGTCAGGGCAGGTATATCTTTGTAAAGAGGCCGCAATGGTGGCAGGCCGTAGCGCGCCCGCGCCCGGTTGCAGGCATCGTTTTCCTCGCCATTTTCCCCGGACATGGCGAATTCGCGACACGGCGAAGGCCGGTTTTCATAAATAGTGCAGTGAACGGCGTCGCCGATATCGCCAGACAGGGCCGCGCAGCGACTCTGGCGCTGGTTGGTGCCGCTCATGCAGCGCAGGAAAGGGGTCAGCGGTTCGGTCAGCGCGGAGGGCACCAGGCCGCCCGCATCGTCGGCTTCCGCCCAGTAGAAAGAGACTCGAAAATACGCACAACAGGCACCGCACGTCATGCACGGGTTGATTTCACTCATAATTACACCTGAAAAAAACGCATCAACACAGATTGTCGGCAGTTAACTTATCCAGCCGCCTCAGCGACGGCAAGAGGGGCAGAAATAAATTTTTGCGCGAAAAGTGAAAATTGATGTGCGAACAATTCAAGGCATTGCGATCGGTAGCAAAAATTAATCTGGATCAATAAATGTTAAATCTGAGGACTTAGTGTGATCTAAAACAGATCAAACGTAACTCGTTATAGGTATATTTGGCCGCGCTGAAAAACCATAATGAGGAAGTGGATATGAAGAAGTTAGCAGCGGCGGCATTGATTCTTGGCACGCTTTCTACCGGCAGCGTCTGGGCGCATGAGGCGGGGGAGTTTTTCATTCGTGCCGGGACCGCCACCGTCCGACCGACGGAGGGCTCTGACAATGTGTTAGGCAGCCTTGGCAGTTTCAACGTCAGTAACAATACCCAGCTGGGTTTAACCTTTACCTATATGGCGACCGATAACATTGGCGTGGAGTTGCTTGCCGCGACGCCGTTCCGCCATAAGGTCGGCACCGGGCCAACCGGGACTATCGCCACCGTCCATCAGCTGCCGCCCACCCTGATGGCGCAGTGGTACTTTGGCGATGCGCAAAGCAAGGTGCGCCCGTACGTGGGGGCCGGTATCAACTACACCACCTTCTTTAATGAAGACTTTAACGATACCGGCAAGGCGGCCGGGCTTTCCGATCTGAGCCTGAAGGACTCCTGGGGCGCGGCGGGGCAGGTCGGCCTCGATTATCTGATTAACCGCGACTGGCTGCTGAATATGTCGGTGTGGTACATGGATATCGATACCGATGTGAAATTCAAAGCCGGCGGCGTGGACCAGAAAGTCAGCACCCGTCTGGATCCGTGGGTGTTTATGTTCTCCGCAGGCTATCGGTTCTAAATTCTTCTGTAAACTGGCCAACGGATGGCCAGTTCATTGTCTCGTCACACCTGTCTGCCGCAAGCCTCTGTCATCAACAGCGGATCACACTTCCGTCCACTGGCGCAGCAGGTTGTGATACATGTTGAGCAGGGAGAGGACCTCTTCTCCGTCGCCAAAGCGGGCCTTCAGAGACTGGATGGTGCGGTCCAGGTTGTAAAGCATCGCACGCTGCTTATCGTCGCGGACCATCGACTGGATCCACAGGAAAGAGGCCTGGCGGACGCCGCGGGTGACCGGGGTGACGCAGTGCAGGCTGCTGGCGGGATAGAGCACCAGATGCCCGGCCGGGAGCTTCACCCGATGTTGGCCATAGGTGTCTTCAATCACCAGTTCGCCACCCTCATAGCTCTCCGGATCGCAAAGGAACAGCGTCGCTGACAGATCAGTGCGCATCCAGCCAGCCTCGCCGTTCTGGCGAACGGCGCCATCGACGTGAAAACCATAGGTCTCCCCTGGCCCATAGCGGTTAAACAACGGCGCGGAAATCGTCCGCGGCAGCGCGGCGGAAAAAAACTGCGGATGGCCGCGCAGCATATCGAGCACAGCGGCCTGCAGGCGGGCATACAGCGGCGTTCGGGTATCGATCTGCTGGTTCTGTTTGACGGCCGCCCCCTGGCTACCCACCGTAACCCGCCCGTCGACCCACTCGGCCTGCGCCAGTTGCCGGGTAAATTCCGCCACCTGGTCTGTCGATAGCACGTCAGGAATGTGATACATCATCGCGGTGTTCTCTCTAAAAAGTGGGGCGCAACGGCCCCACGCGCAGACTCAGAAATGGACGTTCGCCGTCAGCATAAAGGTCCGGGGTTCGCCCGGATGATAGCGATAGCCGCTCTTGTTGATGGAGGCCACGTAATCGGTATCAAACAGGTTATACATATTGAGCTGCAGATCGAGGTTGCTGTTGACCCGATAGCCCAGTTTGGCGTCGGCAACCCAGTAGCCCTCGGTGTGATCCGGGGTACCGACCGCACCATCGCTGCCCCGGCGCAGGCTTCCGACATAGCGCACACCGCCGCCGACGGACAGATCGCTGGTGGCCTGATACTGCGTCCACAGCGTAAAGGCATGTTTCGGGGTGTAGGCCAGGGCGGAAGATCCATCCTGTGCAACGTTCTGTCCCTCCGTCACTGTCGCATGCTGCTGAGTGTAGCCGGCGATAATCGTCCAGTCCGGGGTCAGGTTTCCGGTCGCGGAGAGTTCATACCCCTCCACGCGCTTTTTGCCGTACTGCGACCAGGTTCCGTCATCGTTGGCGGCCACTTCGTTTTCAATATCGGTGCGGAATAATGCCGCGCTGAGCAGCAGACGGTTGTCGAAGATTTGCCACTTGGTGCCCAGCTCGCTGGATTTTGCCTTCTGCGGCTTAAAGTCGGTTCGGTTAGCGCTGTTGCCGCTGCCGCTGGCGGCCAGGGCGAAGCTGCTGCCTCCCGGCGGCTGCTGTGAGATGGCGTAGTTGACGTAGACATTGCCCTGCTCGGTTAAGCGGTACAGCGCCCCGGCTTTCCAGTTAACCAGATTGCCGGATTTAGCGGTATCGACAGTGGTGACCGGGCTGCCGGTCGACTGTCCGGGCGGGCAGGCGATAGCCCCGCGTCCGCTGCCGCCGCAGGCGGTGGCGCTGTCATATTTGGTATGGTAATTGTCGAGACGCAGCCCGCCGTTGATCTCAATCCGCTCGGTCAGCGTCAGCGTATCAAAGGCATAAATCCCGAAGGTATCGGTCTGGCCGTTGGCGTTCGCCCCGTTTCTGTCCAACCCGCCAATCGACAGGTTGCTCACCGGATGGTAGAGATTCACCGCCGGCGCGGTCCTGGCGTTAACGCCATAGTTGGTCTGGTTTTCCCGGGTAAACTCCACGCCGGCGCTGACGTCATGGCCTATCGAGCCAGTATCGAAGGTCGAGGTGATATTGGTCTGGTTGGTCAGAATGCGGTTGCTGACATCTTTGGTATTAACCAGACGCGACCAGCTCCAGGTGTTGACGTCATTGATATCGGGGGCGGTGATATTGTTCGCGCCGCCCATCACCGCGGTCAAAAGATACTCCTGTTTCACTCGCGACCAGCGGGTGGTATTGCGCACGGTGGTATTCTCCGTCAGATCGTGTTCGAAGCGCAGGGTACCGCTGTCGGTAGTAGATTTATCGTAATCGGAGTCGGTGCCATAGAAATTGCTGGTATCGACCTTCCCGGTGGAGTTGAGTGCGGCATACTTCGGCGAAGGCGCCGAATAGCCCGGCAGGCCGACGGTAGGGATCCCGCCATCCGGGGTGTTGTTCTGCCGGACGTGCAGATAGTTCAGATACAGACGAGTTGGGGTATCAAGGCCCAAGGCTAGCGACGGTGCGATGCCATAGCGTTCGTTTTCAATGCGGTCCCGACCAGCGTCATGGGTTTTTTCCCCCATCAGGTTCAGACGGAACGCAGCGTTGTCGCTAAACGCCTGGTTCAGGTCGAGAGTGCCCCGGCGCGACCAGGCGCTGCCGATGCTGGCCGAGCCGTCGATCCCGGAGTCAAGGCGCGGCTGCTTGCTGATCATATTGATCGAGCCGGAGGGCGCGCTGCGGCCATAGTCCGTGCCGGCGGGCCCTTTGATGACTTCCACCTGCTGGGTATTGAAGGTATCGCGCGTCACGCTGCCGATGTCGCGAATGCCGTCCACATAGATGCTGTTAGAGGTATCCACGCCGCGCATAAAGATGGCATCCCCGGTGGTTGAGCTGCCATTCTCCCCGGCATAAAACGCCCCGACGCCGGGAACGTTTTTGAGGGCGTCAGTCAGGTTGGTGACGCCCTGATCTTTAATCACCTGTTCCGGGATCACGGTGATGGTGCGGGTGGTATCGACCAGCGGTTTATTGAACTTGGGATCGGCGGAAGCGCCGGGGGAGTAGAGTGAAGGCGGAGCGGCTTCCACTACCAGCGTCTCTTCACTATTTTTGACCGAATTTTCCGCTGCGATGCCTGCTGCCGGCGAGGCTCCCAGACACAGACCTGTAAACAATGCCAATGAGTTGAAACTGCCGAAAGGCAGAGAAGCGTTTTTTTCCATGATAAATGCAGGCTTACTTTTTGTTATGAGCACATATCACACCGCGCAAAAGGACGTTATTCGTCGTCTGGCTTGCGCTGACCCGGTGTGATTCTATAAATGATAAAAAGAATAGTTATCATTTGCCTTAATATTTACATAGAAAAGTTGACCTTAAAACAACTTTCTTCACTTCGATTTACATAATTCACATTTTTTGAACGATAAAGCGGGAATATAGGGAAAGTGCTGCAGAATAAGGTCGGTAGCAAGCCGCGCCGGGCGGGGTTAACTTCCGGGCGGCCATATGATGGTTGTTCCGGCACGGATCACCAGGGCACGGTACGGCCCTGGTAATCGAGATACTCCAGTCCCGGACGTTGCCGTTTGTCGAGCAGGACGTTCACCAGGCGTGGGATCGTCTCTTCGATGGTCAGCGGGGCATCTGCCCCGCCGAGCTCGGTGCGGATCCATCCCGGGGCCATCACCACCAGCGGATGGGAGGCCGAGGAGGGGCGAGCGGCGAAGCTGCGCATGAACATATTCAGCGCAGCTTTACTCCCGCGATAGAGTTCCCGCTGGCCGGTAAGGTTATTGGTCAGACTCCCCTGGCCGGAGGACATCACGCCGAGCAGCCCCTGCAGTTTAACTGCCTGCTGCAGGCGCTCGATAACCCGCATCGGCGCCAGGGCGTTTGTGAGCATCACCTGGTAAAACTCCTCGGTGGAGACGTCGCCAATGGTCTGCGATGGGTCACGATTGGTGGTACCGGCGTTGACAAACAGCATATCGAGGCTTGCCGGGGGAAGCGTCGCCTGCAGCGCGGCCAGCTGGGCTTCATCGCGGATGTCGAGCGTCGCCAGGCGTAGCCGCAGGGGATGCGTCTTGGCCAGGTCGTGGAGCGGCGTGTGGGATGATAAATCGCGCACGGTGCCGATGACCTCCCAGCCGTGCTGCAGGAACGTCGCCGCCATAGCATGGCCAAGGCCGCGCGAGGCGCCGACGATGAGGATAGTGTTGTGCTGATCGGATTTCATGATGTTTCTCGCTGCAGAAAGGAGGTCTTCACTATAATCAGGCCCGAGATCGGGCGGAAGACGCCGCCAGTGCACTCATATCTTGCAGCAAACGCCCTGTCTGGCGACTGGAGCGATAATGAACGATCCCGATTTTAATTTGCTGGCGGCCCTCGATCCGCTGCCGGTCAGTACCGAGGTGATTACGGTTTCGCAGGCGTGGCATCCGCGTCTGGAGCAGGCCCCGGCCACCGCTGGCTGCGGCAGCGGGTGCGTGAGGTGTGTCGCGAGTAAAAAAAAGCCCGCACAAGTGCGGGCAAAAATACTGGAAGCAATGTGAGCAATGTCGTACTGAATACCCGAGTGATTTACTCAACTATTCAGTGATGAGAAAGATAATATTTCTCATTTAAGATATCAACCCCATCTTTTGTGCGGAAGCGATTTTTTATCCGAGGGTGAAAACCGTGCGCTTCTGGCTGTCGTCCTGCGGCCAGGCCGCCGCGATCTCCTGCAGTGGCCGCGGGGTGGTGGCGATGGTCAATTTCCCCGGCACCGCCGCCTGCAGCATTTCACCGGTCGCCGCCAGCAGTTGCGATACCGACAGGCTACCGATCCCGCTGCCCATCAGCAGGAGCGGGGCGGAACGCAGCACTGCGCCATTTAATGCGATATCGGCGCCAGCCAGGGAACCCACCTGCACATAGCGCACCGGACTGCCGGCAGGGGTATATTTCGCCAGTGCCGGCAATAATAATTCCGCGCTGTGTCCCCACAGGTAATCGATGACCACATCGATCTGCGCGGCGCTGACCGCTGAAAATTGCCCGCTCAAGGTTTTATCATCAGCGGTTAACTGAATACACTCATCGGCGTCCAGCGCCGCGAGCGACTGCGCATTGCGCCCGGTTGCAATGATTTTTTTCGCCCCCAGATAGCGGGCAATCTGCACCGCCAACTGACCGGCGCTGCCGGTGGCGCCGTTAATCAGCACCGTTTCGCCGGCCTGAAGCTGGGCGCGTGTCACCAGCGATGCCCACGCGGACATACCGGGGTTGGCCATCGCCGCCGCCTGGATATCATCGAGCGCATCCGGCAGCGGCAGACAATTCTGCAGGGCGACCGGCGCCCGCTGCGCCATACTGCCGAAGGGGGCGGTGGGGAAGGCGAAGTAGACGCGCTGGCCCTGAGGTGTGGTGCCGACGCCATCGATACCGGGCACAAAGGGCAGATTGCCGTCGAAGCTGTAATGGCGTCCGGATGCGCGGGCCTTAACCACATGGCTCAGCGCGGCGGCGCGGACGTCAATGAGCGTCTGGCCGGGCGCGGGCTGCGGGTCGATAAAATCGGCCCAAACCGGGCCTTCTGCGAGATCAAAAATCACGGCTGCTTTCATAAATTATCTCCTGTCGGGAATTATGTGTAAAATACACATATTGTTTTGCAGCACTATACGCGGAAAATTAATACATGCAAGATGCACATAATGACTACGACATTACCGACTTTCACGCCGCGCTGCTGGATATCATCAGCGTAATGAACCAGCCGCTGCGCGATGAGCAGATCCTCCAGGCAGCCGGCGTCCAGCTGGAACAGATGCTGTTTCCGCTGCTTGTGGCGGTAGGGCGCCATGGCCCGGTGGGGGTGGTTGAGCTGGCGGATCATTTAGGGCGCGATTACACCACCGTCAGCCGCCAGGTGAAAAAACTGGAAGCCCAGGGACTCGCCTGTAAGCAACCGAACCGTCATGATCGACGGATCAGCGAAGTGACGCTTAGCGCCAGCGGACAACAGATGATCGACAGTATTGCGGTAGCGCGGCGGCGGTTAATGAATCAGGTGCTGGCGCAGTGGCCGGAAGATGAAGTGCAGGCGCTGTTTCGCTTAACGCGCAAATACGCCGACAGTTTGCAGCAACCAGGCTAAATTCTCGTGTGTTGCCGCCTGGCGCAACAATCAGCTTTTGCGTCACAACTCACGGGTCAGTTCGTCGATGTTGTCGGAAAGTATCTCCAGCAGGGATCTCACATAGAGAGTGTTGTTTCCCTGATGCCACATCGCGCTGAGGGGGAGCCCTTCGACATGCTTTTTCGGCGTGAGCGCAAGGTATTTCACGCCGTCGGCATTCATGTCTTTATAGGACGCTGGCACCAGAGCAATGCCGAGTCCTGCGGCAACAAAACTCAGGATAGTCTGCTTCTCTTCAGCATACTGCGCGATGACAGGCATGCTGCCCCCCTCTTTGAAAATATTCATTGTCAGGTCATGGCTGTGACGCCGGGTGCGTCTTTCCGGCAAGATAACAGGCTCGTGCCGAAAGTCATCGATACTGACTTCATCATAACTGACCAGCCGGTGGTTAGTGGGCACGGCGAGCACGCAAGTTTCATTGGCAATAAATCGCGTTGTCAGCATGGCATCAATGTGTTCCGGCGGGCGCACAAAAACCACATCCAGCCACCCTGAAATGAGTCGGGGGATAAGTTTGTGAGATTTATCTTCTGTAAGATGAATATCTGCTTCAGGAAAACGCCTGACGAAAAGATTAAGCAATTCAGGAAGTAATCCTTTGGCTGCGCTGTCGATAGCCCCGATCCGCAACGTTCTTTTCTGCAACAGGCTATTTTTCCGGAATCGCTGCCGTAGCGCATCGAAATCAGCAATGACCGTTTTGGCCTCATTTAAAAAGGCGGCGCCTTCAGGTGTTAGCGACACGTTGCGGGTCGATCGATTCAGTAGCCTGATCCCCAAATCATCTTCCAGTAGCTTAATAAAGCGACTCAGTGACGCAGGCATCATTTCGAGTTTACGGGCAGCCCGGCCAAAGTGAAGCTCATCACCTAACACCACAAAGCAACGTAGCTGATTTATATCCATTTTTTCACCAAAACCTGATTATACAAATTATTTATATAAAGCCGAGCCGATGATAAAGCGGTTCAAAACTTCATACTGGGATTATTACAAAACGATAACAACCCTACATCACTATGGAGCATCCCGTCATGAAAAACGACCTCGAAAAGAAGGTGATGCGTAAGGTTACCCTGCGCATTATTCCTTTCATCATGCTGCTGTACTTCATTGCCTTCCTTGACCGCGTCAACATTGGCTTTGCCGCCCTGACCATGAATCAGGATCTGGGATTTTCACCCACCGTTTTTGGTCTGGGCGCTGGAATTTTCTTCCTGGGTTATTTTCTGTTTGAGGTACCGTCAAACTTAATTCTTCATAAAGTGGGCGCCCGCATCTGGATCGCCCGCGTCATGATTACCTGGGGATTCGTCTCTGGCTGCATGGCTTTTGTGCAGGGCACGACGAGCTTCTACATTCTGCGTTTTCTGCTCGGCGTGGCGGAAGCCGGTTTCTTCCCGGGGATCATTCTCTATCTCAGTTACTGGTTTCCTGCCGCCAGGCGTGCGCAGGTCACTGCCATCTTTATGGCCGCAGCTCCCCTGTCGACAGCACTGGGATCGCCGGTTTCGGCCGCACTGCTGGAGATGCATGGCTTCCTTGGCTACGCCGGCTGGCAGTGGATGTTTGTACTGGAAGCTTTGCCGGCGCTGGTGCTCGGTGTTGTGGTTCTGTTCTTCCTGACGGATCGTCCGGCCAAGGCCAAATGGCTGACTGATCAAGAGCGTGCCTGGCTGGAAAACGCCATGCAAGACGAGGAGCGGGCACGGGCGGCAAAACAGAGCCATTCCAGCGCATGGCGAGGGCTAGCGGATATACGCGTCCTGGCGCTGGCGCTGGTCTATTTCGGTACCTCAGCCGGGCTGTATACGCTTGGCATCTGGTCCCCGCAAATCATTCGCAGTTTCGGTGCTTCCTCGCTGGAGATTGGTTTCCTGAACGCCTTTCCGGCGGTGATCGGCGTCATCGCCATGATCCTCTGGGCGCGTCATTCCGATCGAACCAAAGAGCGCAGCTGGCACGTCATTGGCGCCTGCCTGCTGGCGGCTGCCGGGCTGATATACGCCGGTAATGTCAGCACATTGTTTACCGTAATGGTCGCCTTAACGCTGGTCACCGTGGGGATTAGCGCATCAAAACCCCCTTTGTGGAGCATGCCAACCCTGTTCCTCAGCGGCCCGGCTGCGGCCGCTGGCATTGCCGCTATCAACTCCATCGGCAACCTCGGCGGTTTCGTTGGCCCGATGATGATTGGCGTGATCCGCGAGCAAACCGGTAGTTACAGCTGGGGCCTGTACTTTGTCGCCGGATTGCTGGCGCTCTCGGCCCTCGTGGTCATGATTCTTTCTGCCAGAGCGAACAAATCGCCGACGGCAGAGCTTCCACATCCTCATACTCATTAACTGGAGAAGTAACGATGCGTCACTACAAAATTGCTGCCATCCCTGCGGACGGTATCGGACCGGAAGTCATTTCGGCAGGTATTGAAGTCTTGCACGCGCTGACGCGCCACGATCCGCAACTGAAATTTGATATAGAGACCTTTGACTGGGGGTCAGACTATTACAAAAAACATGGCGTGATGATGCCGGAAGAAGGGCTGAACATGCTGAAAGCATTTGATGCCATTTACTTCGGCGCGGTGGGGGCCCCGGATGTCCCTGACCACATCACACTCTGGGGCCTGCGGCTGCCTATTTGCCAGGGCTTTGACCAGTACGCCAATGTGCGACCCACCAAAATTCTGCCGGGCGTCACTTCACCGCTGCGCAACCGCGGGCCTGGCGATCTTGACTGGGTCATCGTGCGCGAAAACTCCGAAGGTGAATATTCTGGTAACGGCGGCCGTACCCACCGTGGTTTACCTGAAGAAGTCGGTACCGAAGTGGCAATCTTTACCCGTGTTGGGGTGACACGCATTATGCGCTATGCCTTCAGACTGGCACAGTCTCGTCCACGTAAACTGCTGACCGTGGTGACCAAATCCAACGCCCAGCGCCATGGTATGGTGATGTGGGATGAGATTGCCGCTGAAGTGGCGCAGGAATTCCCGGATGTGCAGTGGGACAAAATGTTGGTCGATGCCATGACGCACCGTATGACGTTGCATCCCCAGACCCTGGATACCATCGTTGCCACCAATCTGCACGCCGATATCCTTTCCGATCTGGCTGGCGCGCTGGCGGGTAGTCTGGGCGTAGCGCCGACCGCGAATATTGATCCTGAACGCCGTTTCCCTTCCATGTTCGAACCGATCCATGGTTCCGCATTCGATATCACCGGCAAAGGGATTGCGAACCCCATTGCCACTTTCTGGACCGCGGTACAGATGCTTGAACATCTGGGCGAACGCCATGCCGCTGCGCTGATTATGGAAAGCATTGAGTATGTGTGTGAAAAAGGCATTCTGACGCCAGATGTCGGTGGCTCAGCCAATACCGCGGAGGTGACACGCGCCGTGGTGCACTACATTGACGCTAAAGCTGACATTGCCGAGACCGCATAAACATGAATAACGAACAGGCTGCAGAGATCCTGCAGGATATCTTTCAACATGCGGTCAACAGTGCCCGCGCCGGGCCGGTGACCCTGGCTAACCTGCCGGAAAAACCTCGCGGCCGTTGTGTGGTGATCGGTGCGGGTAAAGCGTCCGCGGCAATGGCGGCTGCCGTGGATGCGGCCTGGCCGGATGTGGCGGTGTCGGGCGTGGTGGTGACGCGTTACGGTTACGCGGTTCCTGCGGGCCGCATCCGCATTATTGAGGCGGCTCATCCCGTATCAGATGCCATGAGCGAGGTTGCCGCAATGCTGATTGTGGAGACGCTGCGCGGTTTAACTGCCGATGATCTGGTGCTGGCATTGATTTCAGGGGGAGGGTCGGCGCTGATGGCGCTGCCCGCCCCGGGGTTAACGCTGGCAGATAAGCAGACCATCACCCGGGCCCTGCTCCATAGCGGGGCCAGCATCAAAGAGATGAATCTGGTACGTCGTCATCTCTCAGCGGTGAAAGGCGGAAAGCTGGCGACCATGGCGCAACCGGCGCGCATCGTATCACTGATTATCAGCGATGTGCCTGGCGATAATCCGACGGACGTAGCGTCTGGCCCCACCGTTGCCGATAACAGCGCACCACGTGATGCGCTCCGGGTACTGCAGCGGTATGGCATTGCGATCCCGAAGCCCGTTAGCGAACGGCTAAACCAGCCGGCCGGCCCGGTGGAAAACGCCGCGACAGGCGAGGTCAGGCTTATCGCCACGCCGGCGATGGCGTTAGCGGCGGCGGCTCTGGCCGCACGACAACATGGGTTCACCCCCCTTATTTTGGGGGATGCTATAGAAGGTGAAAGCAGGGAAGTGGCGGTGGTCATGGCCGGTATGGCGAGATCGGCGAAGCAGTATGGTCACCCGATTTCAGGGCCTGCTGTGCTGTTGTCAGGTGGCGAAACCACGGTGACAGTAAACAACACTCAGCCTGGAAAAGGGGGCCGCAATACCGAGTTTTTACTCAGTCTGGCCTGTGCGCTCCAGGGGGAACACGGTATCTGGGCCATGGCGGGAGATAGCGATGGTATTGATGGCACAGAAGATGCCGCAGGTGCGATCGTCTTCCCGGATACGCTTGCGCGCGGCAAGCTGAGCGGTCTTAATGCAGTGCAATATCTGGATGGCCATGATAGTTACTGCTATTTTCACGCGCTTAATGATTTGCTGATCACCGGCCCGACGTTAACCAACGTCAATGATATTCGGGCAATATTGATTGCCTGACTGTATCGCTCTCCTGTGCCAGGGAGAGCGATATTTTTCCCTTTCAACATAGTTCAAATCTTCGGTATCCGCCCGCCATCCATTTCCACGCTAAAGCGCATCGCCTGGCGTCAAGGTGTCGATCATCGGTCCGTCTGATGTGTTGGCGTGCAAGATGACATGGAAAGGAAGGTAACGCGTGGAAATCGCCGCCTGGCGCGATGCCAGGCGGCTGATGGTCAGCCGGTTTTGGTCGCTGCCTTCAGGCTCTGGACGAAGGCTTTCAGCTCGTCGAGCATGGTCTGCGGCTCATCGAGGTGGCGTTCGATGATTTTGACGATGGCGGAACCGGAGATAGCCCCGGCGGCTCCGGCGTCAATAGCGGCGCTCACCTGCTCCGGCGCGGAGATACCAAAGCCCTGCAGCGGCGGCGCGGCGTGATATTCCGCCAGCTTCTCCACCAGGTGGTGCAGCGGCAGCGCGGCGCGATTTTCCGCACCCGTCACTCCGGCGCGCGACAGCAGATAGGTGTAGCCGCGGCCATAAGAGGCAATCTGGCGCAGTAAATCGTCATCCGCATTGGGCGGGCAGATGAAAATCGGCGCGATGTTATGGCGCATCGCCGCCTGGCGGAACGGGGCGGACTCTTCCACCGGCACGTCGGCCACCAGCACCGAGTCGACGCCGACGCGGGCGCACTGGGCATAGAACGCATCGATGCCCGGGCTGAAGACGAGGTTGGCATACATCAGCAGGCCGATTGGGATGGTCGGATGCTTCTGGCGGATCGCCGCCAGCATCTCAAAGCACTGCGCCGGGGTCACTCCCGCGGCGAAGGCGCGCAGGGCCGCGCCCTGGATGGTCGGGCCGTCCGCCAGCGGGTCGGAGAAAGGGATCCCCAGTTCAAGGGCATCGGCGCCGCCTTCGATCAGCGCATCGATAATTTTCAGCGACTGCTCCGGTCCCGGATCGCCAAGGGTGACAAAGGGGACGAAGGCGCCTTCCTGGCGATTTTTCAGTTGGGCAAACAGCGTCTCATAGCGTTCCATCAGATTTCCCCTCGCGCTTTTAGGATGTCATGTACGGTGAAAATGTCTTTGTCGCCGCGGCCGGAGAGATTAACCACCAGCAGCTGCTCTTTTTCCGGGTTCTCGCGCATCATCTTCAGCGCGTGGGCCAGAGCGTGAGAGGACTCCAGCGCCGGGATAATCCCTTCGTGGCGGGAAAGCGCTTTAAACGCGTCCAGCGCTTCGTCGTCAGTGATCGACACATAGTCAGCGCGACCGGTGCTGTTCAGAAACGCGTGCTGCGGCCCAACGGACGGGAAGTCCAGCCCGGCGGAAATGGAGTAAGACTCTTCGATCTGGCCGTCGGCGGTCTGCATCATCGGCGACTTCATACCGAAGTAGATCCCAACGCGACCATGCTTCAGCGGCGCGCCGTGCTCGCCGCTCTCGATACCGTGTCCGGCGGGCTCCACGCCGATCAGGCCGACGTTGGTTTCCTCGATAAAATCAGCGAACATGCCGATGGCGTTTGATCCGCCGCCGACGCAGGCGATCACCGCGTCCGGCAGGCGGCCCTCTTTTTCAAGGATCTGCGCTTTGGTCTCTTCGCCAATCATGCGCTGGAATTCACGCACAATCGTCGGGAACGGGTGCGGACCAGCGGCGGTGCCCAGCATATAGTGCGCATTTTCGTAGCTGCCGGACCAGTCGCGCAGCGCCTCGTTACAGGCATCTTTCAGCGTGGCGGAGCCGCTGTGCACCGGGATCACCTCGGCGCCCATCAGGCGCATACGGAACACGTTCGGCGACTGGCGCTCGACGTCCTTGGCGCCCATGTAGATACGGCATTTCAGGCCGAGCAGGGCGCTGGCCAGCGCTGAGGCGACGCCGTGCTGGCCGGCGCCGGTCTCGGCGATAATTTCGGTTTTGCCCATCCGTTTGGCCAGCAGAGCCTGGCCCAGCACCTGGTTGGTTTTGTGCGCGCCGCCGTGCAGCAGATCTTCGCGTTTCAGGTACAGGGTGGTGCGGGTGCCTTCGGTCAGATTCCGGCATTTGGTCAGGGCCGTCGGACGACCGGCGTAGTTTTTCAGCAGGTCGGTGAATTCCGCCTGAAAGGCCGGGTCCTTCTGCGCGCTGACAAAGGCTTCTTCCAGCTGGCGCAGGGCGGGCATCAGGATCTGCGGCACATACATGCCGCCGAATTCGCCGAAGTAGGGGTTCAGTAAAGTGCTCATTATTGCTCCTTAATATGCGCGCAGCGTCTGGAATACGGAGGCCAGCTTGCTGGCGTCTTTCATCCCGGGTTGCGACTCTACGCCTGAATTGAAATCGAGTCCGGCACAGCCGCTTTTGGCCGCTTCCACACAGTTATCGGCGCCGAGGCCGCCCGCCAGCATGACGTTGCGCAGATCCTGGCCCTGCAGCAGGCTCCAGTCAAAGCGCTGGCCGCTGCCGCCCTGGCCGTTGTCGAGCAGGTACTTGTCGACATGGCGGAGCGTACGGGCCGGGAAGGTTTCGCCGACGCTCAGCGCTTTCCAGATGCGGACGTTGTCCGCGAGGGCGTCGCGCAGCGCGTCGATATAGGCCTGGTCTTCATCACCGTGCAGCTGCACGGCGGCCAGCCCCAGAGCCTGCGCGCGGGCGACCACCTCCTCCAGCGGCGCATTGCGGAAGACGCCGACGTACTGCAGCGGCGCAGCGGCGATCACCGCTTTGGCCTGGGCGTCATTCACCGCTCGCGGCGAGGTCGGGACGAAGATCAGCCCACCGTAAATGGCGCCGGACTCCCAGGCCACCTGGGCATCCTGCGGGCGCGTCAGGCCGCACACTTTGTTCTCGCCGAGCAGCACGCGTTTAACCGCCGTTTCCAGATCCGCCTGCTCCATCAAGGCGGAGCCGATCAGGAAGCCGTTGGCGAAGTGGCTCAGCTCGCGCACTTCGGCATAGGTATGGATGCCGGATTCGCTGATCACCGTGACATCCGGGCCGAGACGCGCCGCCAGCTGACGGGTGCGGTTAAGGTCAATCGACATATCGCGCAGGTCGCGGTTGTTAATGCCCACCACCTTCGCCTTCAGGGCGATGGCGCGCTCCAGTTCCTCTTCATTGCTGACTTCGGTGAGCACGCCCATATTCAGGCTGTGAGCCACCGCCGAGAGCTGACGATACTGTTCATCGTCGAGCACCGAGAGCATCAGCAGGCAGGCGTCGGCCTGATAGTAGCGCGCCAGGTAGATCTGGTAAGGGTCGATGGTGAAGTCCTTACACAGGATCGGCTGCGGCGCGACCTGGCTGACGATCGGCAGGAAATCGAAGCTGCCCTGGAAATATTTCTCATCACACAGCACCGAGATCGCCGAGGCGTAGTGCTTGTAGATGCTGGCGATCGCTGCCGGATCGAAATCCTCGCGAATCAACCCCTTCGACGGTGAGGCCTTCTTGCACTCGAGAATAAACGCGGTGCGGGTGCCGGCCAGTGCGTCATAGAAATTGCGCTGCGTCGGAACGATCTCATTTTGAAAACTGGCTAACGGTTGTTGTTGTTTGCGGGCTTCCACCCAAATCGCTTTGTCGGCAACGATTTTTGCTAAAACGGTTTGCATTATTTACCCTCTTGCCGCTAAGGCGGTCACTCTGTCATAGGCCGCGCCGCTGTGCAGCACATTCAGTACCTGCTGAGCGTTAGCTTTCAGATCTTCATGCCCGTGTAAACGCATCAACATGGCGACGTTGGCGGCGACGGCGGCTTCGTGAGCGGCTTCACCTTTACCTTGTAGCAAGCGCGTCAGAATGTCACGGTTTTCTTCCGGGGTGCCGCCCGCCAGCTGCGCCTGATGGTAAGGCGTCAGGCCGAAGTCGTCGGCGGTCAGCTGATAGCTTTTAATTTCCCCGTTATGCAGTTCGGCCACCACCGTAGGCGCATGCAGTGAAACTTCATCCATCCCACCGCTGTGCACCACCGCCGCGCGCTGATAACCCAGCACGCGCAGGGTCTCGGCGATCGGCAGCACCAGTTCCGGGCTGTAGACGCCAATCAGCGCCAGCGGCGGATGCGCCGGGTTGATCAGCGGGCCCAGCACGTTGAACAGGGTGCGGGTCTTCAGCTGCTGACGGACCGGCATCGCGTGGCGGAAACCGGTGTGGTACTTCGGCGCGAACAGGAAGCAGACGCCCAGCTCATCAAGCGCGGCGCGGGATTTATCGGCGTTCATATCGAGATTAATGCCGAAGGCCGCCAGCAGGTCGGAAGAGCCTGATTTGCTGGAGACGCTGCGGTTGCCGTGTTTCGCCACTTTCAACCCGCAGGCCGCAGCGACAAAGGCGCTGGCGGTGGAGATATTGATGCTGTTGCTGCCGTCGCCACCGGTGCCGACGATGTCGGCAAACAGGTAGTCCGGGCGCGGGAACGGCGCGGCGTTTTCCAGCAGCGCGGTAGCGGCGCCGGCAATTTCCTGCGGCTGCTCGCCGCGCACTTTCATGCTGACCAGCGCGGCGGCCAGTTGCTCAGGCTTCACTTCGCCGCGCACGACGGCGGAGAACAGCTGGTGGCTCTCCTGCTGGCTCAGGGTTTCCGCCTGGTACAGCTTCTCGAGGATCGGCTGGAGGGTGTTGGTATGCTCCAGCTTCTGCAGCGCCCAGGCCAGGGTCTGCTCCAGCAGCCGTGCGCCCTGGGTGGTAAGGATCGATTCCGGATGGAACTGGAAGCCGCACACCCGGTCCGCATCGTGACGCACCGCCATCACCATACCGTTGAAATTGGCGTTAATCGTCAGCCCGGCGGGAATATTGCTGCCGACCAGCGAGTGGTAGCGCGCCACCGGCAGCGGGTTAGCCAGACCGGCAAACATCGCCTGGCCGTCGTGCTCAATGCTGGAGGCTTTGCCATGGAGGATCTCCCCCGCCTGGCCGACATAGCCGCCGTAGGCTTCGACAATGGCCTGGTGGCCGAGGCAGATGCCGATGATCGGCAGCTTGCCGCGCATACGGGTCAGTAGCTCCGGCATGCAGCCGGCTTCGCTTGGCGTACCCGGGCCCGGGGAGAGCATCAGCACCGGGTTGTCCATGGTGCCCAGACGCTCAATCAGCGCCTGCGCCGGAACGGAGTTGCGATAAATCACTACGTTATGGCCGTTGGCGCGCAGCTGGTCTGCCAGGTTATAGGTAAAGGAATCGATATTATCGAGCAGCAGAATGTCAGCCATCAGAAAATCTCCTTCGCGTGATGGGCCTGGGCAATGGCGCGCAGCACCGCGCGGGCTTTATTTCGGGTCTCATCCGCTTCCGACTGGGGAACCGAGTCGAGCACAATGCCGGCTCCGGCCTGGACGGTAGCGATACCTTCCTGCACGTAGGCGGAACGGATGACGATGCAGGTGTCGAGGTCGCCGTGGGCGGTGAAATAGCCCACCGCGCCGCCGTAGCTGCCGCGGCGTTTACCTTCGGCGGCGGCAATCAGCTGCATGGCGCGGACCTTCGGCGCGCCGCTGAGGGTGCCCATATTCATGCAGGCGCGATAGGCGTGGAGGACGTCGAGATCCTGACGCAATTCGCCTACTACACGGGAGACCAGATGCATCACGAAGGAGTAGCGGTCAACCTTGGTTAAATCAGCGACATAGCGGCTGCCCGGGGTGCAGATGCGCGCCAGGTCATTACGCGCCAGGTCCACCAGCATCAGGTGTTCGGAAAGCTCTTTATGATCGGTGCGCATTTCCAGCTCGATGCGGCTGTCGAGGTCGCGATCCAGCGAGCCGTCGGCGCGGCGGCCGCGTGGCCGGGTGCCGGCGATGGGGTAGATCTCAATCTGACGGCTGACGGCATCATACTTCAGCGAGCTTTCCGGCGAGGCGCCGAACAGGGTGAAATCATTGTCCTGCATAAAGAACATGTACGGGCTGGGGTTGCTCTTCTTCAGCACATCATAAGCGGCCAGCGGCGATGGGCAGGGCAGCGAGAAGCGGCGGGAAGGAACCACCTGGAAGATTTCCCCGGCGCGGATCGCGCGCTGCATTTTGCGCACCACCGCGCCGTACTCTTCATCGCTCTGATCAACGTCGCAGCGCATTTCGGCCACGGTGGTAACCGGTAGCGGCGCCGGCGGCTCGTTCAGCTGCTGACGCAACTGGCTCAGGCGCTGCTCCAGGCGCTGTTTTTCACTCTCCAGCGGGGTGAACAGGCTGGCCTGAATGCGGGTATGCTTGGTCTGATGGTCGATGACCAGCAGGGTTTCCGCCAGATAGAAGCAGTAGTCCGGGCAGGCGGTGTCGCTTTGCAACTGGGGAAGATCTTCAAAACCGGCCACCAGGTCATAGGCGAACAGGCCGCCGAAGAACATCGCTTCGCGCTCGTTGTCCGGAACGCTCACCAGCTCCTGCAGGAGACGGAAGGCGTCAAACACCGACAGTGAGCAGAGACGGGCGTCTTCATCGAGCAGGGCGCTGACGGCCGGGAAGGTCAGGATGCGGCCGTTGGGCTGGCGCTGATTGTTGATCCCGGAGGGCAGCGCGCCGTCCAGTAGTTCCAGCAGCGCCGCGCCGTTGGCGGAGAGGGCCT
The DNA here is from genome assembly GCF_051858335.1 of Klebsiella sp. K47. NCBI lineage: Bacteria > Pseudomonadati > Pseudomonadota > Gammaproteobacteria > Enterobacterales > Enterobacteriaceae > Klebsiella > Klebsiella sp. K47. The sequence goes on along the minus strand of NZ_JBPYUI010000018.1, from coordinate 67,940 downwards.
GAATAGTGACAGTGTCACCAAGGGCCGTAATGCGCAGCGCGCTATCGACCAGCAGCAGGCTTTTTAAGTCATCTTTGCTGTCGATGTCAGCGGATTCCAGCAGCAGCGTCGCCGGACGGGCGCCGCACAGTTGGTGGAATAACGCCGTCGGGTTCTCCCGGTAGATGGCGTCGCTGGTGAGAAGCTCGAGTGCCGGTTTGGATGTTTGCATTATTGTTCTCGCCTGTTCGTATTATTTTTGTCCAATAAAAAGCCCGCTCATTGGCGGGCCGGGTATCTGTATGCTGAATGCAAAACGCGATCACGCCGCCCGTCGTCAGGAGGTGCGCCACCAGCTGTGCAGAGTGATAAAGTGCATTTTCATCGTGATACCCCTTCATGTGAACTTGCGTACTAGTTAACTAGTTCAATGGAATAAAGTCAACCCTTGTTTGCAGATTTTCTCTGCCTGTCGGTATGATAATGCGCTTATTTACGTTGATGTCCAGCAGGAGTCCTTTTGAGCGACAGCCAATACGCAGTGATTTACGATCTGCACAGCCATACCACCGCCTCTGACGGGCGGCTGACTCCGCAGGAACTGGTCCATCGCGCCCATGAGATGCGCGTCGGCACCCTGGCGATCACCGACCATGACAGCGTGGCGGCGATCCCGGCGGCCCGGGAGGAGATCGCCCGCGCCGGATTACCCTTGACCCTGGTGAACGGCGTCGAGATTTCCACCCTCTGGGAGAATCACGAGATTCATATTGTGGGTCTGAATATTGATATTGCGCACCCAACGATGACCGCCCTGCTGGAGGAGCAGAAAGCGCGGCGCCAGCAGCGCGGTCAGATGATTGCCGAGCGCCTGGAGAAGGCGCGGATCCCCGGCGCCTGGGAAGGGGCGCTGCGACTGGCGGACGGTGGCGCCGTCACCCGCGGCCATTTTGCCCGTTTTCTGGTGGAGGCCGGCCATGCGAAAAACATGGCGGAAGTCTTCAAAAAATACCTTGCCCGCGGGAAAACCGGTTACGTGCCGCCGCAGTGGTGTACAATAAAACAAGCGATTGATGTGATTCATCATTCTGGCGGCAAGGCGGTGATTGCCCATCCCGGGCGCTACGATCTCTCCGCCAAGTGGTTGAAGCGGCTGTTGGCCCACTTTAGCGAGCAGGGCGGTGATGCCATGGAAGTGGCCCAGTGTCAGCAGGCGCCCCATGAACGCGCCCAGCTGGCCACCCTGGCCGTGCAGTTTGGTCTTCTGGCGTCGCAGGGATCCGATTTTCATCAGCCCTGCGCGTGGATCGAACTTGGCCGTAAGCTCTGGCTTCCTGCCGGCGTGGAAGGCGTCTGGCACAGTTGGGAAGCGGCCGCCGAATAAAAATTGAGAGGGAAGTATGAGCCAGTTTTTTTATATCCATCCGGATAACCCGCAGGCGCGGTTGATTAACCAGGCGGTGGAGATTGTGCGTAAGGGCGGGGTGATCGTTTATCCTACCGACTCCGGCTACGCGCTGGGCTGCAAAATTGAAGACAAGGGGGCGATGGAGCGGATCTGCCGCATTCGTCAGCTGCCGGACGGCCACAACTTTACCCTGATGTGCCGCGATCTGTCCGAGCTGTCAACCTACGCTTTTGTGGATAATGTGGCGTTTCGCCTGATGAAAAACAACACGCCGGGCAACTATACCTTTATCCTTAAGGGGACCAAAGAGGTGCCGCGTCGGCTGTTGCAAGAGAAGCGTAAAACCATCGGCATGCGCGTCCCGTCTAACCCCATCGCTCAGGCGTTGCTCGAGACCTTAGGCGAGCCGATGCTCTCCACGTCGCTGATGCTGCCCGGCAGCGACTTTACCGAATCCGACCCGGAAGAGATCAAAGATCGTCTGGAGAAAGTGGTGGACCTCATCATTCACGGCGGTTTCCTTGGGCAGCAGCCGACCACGGTTATCGATCTCACTGAAGACACCCCGGTGGTGCTGCGCGAAGGCGTCGGCGACGTGAGGCCGTTTCTCTAAGGCTATCTGCCGGGCGGTGCATCATGCGCCGTCCGGTACCCCGCGTTTTCGCCCCGACGGCACGATAATCATCCATAGCGCTACACAAACCAGCAGCGCGCCGAGAATCAATCCTTTCTCCACTGTCTCTCCGAGGCAGAGATAGCCCCACAGCGCCGCAAAAGGTGGGATCAAAAAGGTCACCGACAGCGAACGCAGCGGCCCTATATCTGCAATCAAGCGGAAGTAGAGAATATACCCTGCCGCCGTGCAGACCACGCCCAGCATGACTATCGCTATCCACGGCAGACTCTGCCGCCAGTCTACGGCAGGCCCATGCCAGCAGGACCAGAGAAAGAAAGGAAACAGAAACAGCGTGGCGCCGACCTGGCTACCCAGCGCGACGCGTTCAGCCTCGAGGCCGCCTCGCTGCTGGATCCAGCGGCGGGTCAGAAAGCCGGCCAGACCGTAACAGGCGGTCGCGGTCAGGCAGGCGCCAATCCCCGGCAGCAGCAGGGCGGCGCTAAGGCCAGACGTCGGGCGCGCGATCACCGCCACGCCAATGGCGCCCAGTATCGCGCCGCCGCCTTTGCGCAGGGTTAACGGTTCTGCAAAGCATAACGCGCCGATCAGCACCCCCATCATCGGCGCCGTGGCGTTAAGCGTGGCGGAGTACCCTGCCGGCAGCCATTGCGCGGCAAGGCAGTACATGAGAAAAGGAAGGCCTGAATTAATGACCCCCAACTGCAGAGTGGATGTGAATTTTCCCTGATACCCGCTCCATTTACCCTGCACGCCGAGTAACAGCCCGAGCGCGATAGCGGCGAACAGTACGCGAAGAAAAGCGCTGTTCAACGCCCCGAAGGCCGGGGTGGTGATGCGCATAAACAAAAAGCTGGCGCCCCAGAGGGCGGCGAGCAGCAGCAGGCGGCCATAGTCGATAACACGCATGATTGACTCCTTGTAGTCACGAAGGAAGTCAACTGTAGAACCCACGTGCAGCGTGCGACAAACGCGTTATGCTTACATGATTAAGTTTTTCTTAACTGAGGTTCCACACCCATGAAACTCCCGCCGCTGAATGCGTTGCGCTGCTTTGAGGCGGCGGCGCGGCTGCTCAGCCTGAAGCTGGCCGCCAGTGAGCTTTGCGTCACGCCCAGCGCCGTCAGCCAGCAGATTGCCCGCCTTGAGGAGACGCTGAATGTCCCGCTATTTATCCGTACTCCGCGACGGTTACAGTTAACGGCGGTGGGAGAGATCTACCTGCGGGCCGTTCAGCCGGCGTTTCATCAGATAGCCGCCGCCACCCAGCGCCTGCAGGTGCCCCCGGGACCAGAAAAGGTAGCTATCAGCTGTACCAGCGGCTTCGCCATTCAGTGGCTGCTGCCGCGGCTGGCTGATTTTGAACGACGCTATCCGCAGATAGAGATCCAGATCGGCACCACCAACCGGCGAGTGGATTTGCTGAGTGAAGGGATCGATTTTGCCGTGCGTCATGGTGTCGGTGGCTGGCCGGAACTGCAGGCTTACCGCCTGCTGGATGACGATCTGATGCCGGTCTGTAGCCCGCAACTGATTGCTCCGCGCCGGACGCTCACCGATGCGAGCGATCTACTGCAGTATCCGCTGCTGCACGATGAACATCGTGAAGACTGGGCGCTGTGGTGTGAGGCCGTCGGGCTGGCGCCGCACTTCGCGCGGCGTGGGCCGGTGTTCACTGATTCCAACGGCGTGACGGAGGCGGCGTTCGCCGGTATGGGGATGGCGTTGCTGCGACGCTCATTCATAGCGCCTGCGCTGACGCAGGGGCGGCTGGTTAATCCTCTGGCGCAGCCCATCGCCTGTCCGCTGGCCTATCATCTGGTTTACCACGAGACCGCGCTGCTGGCGCCTGCCAACCGCTGTTTTCGCGACTGGCTGCTTGGCCAGCGCCCGGCCGTTGCTGAGGAGCGCGCGTAGTGAGGGGGCGCTGTCCGATAAAGATCCGTGTGCGTGAATGGGCACAGGAGAATGAGGAAAATCTGTTCCATACTAAAGACGGGGCGCGGCGAACAGAAGCTTTCCCGACGAAGTTAGTGTAGTATGTTCGGCCACGAATACGGGCTCGCGGTGGATATCCTGAACGCGCCGACGAGACTTTACGTTAAAAGTATATACGTAACAATGAGTTGTGCTTTTGGCCTCATTGTTTCATAAAGCATACCAGACGCCTGGGAAGGCGACACCTTAAGGAAGCTCAATGAGCGAGAAACTGCAAAAAGTGCTGGCCCGCGCCGGCCACGGCTCCCGCCGTGAAATTGAAGCGAAAATCGAAGCTGGCCGCGTCAGCGTCGACGGCAAAATCGCCACCCTCGGCGATCGTGTGGAAATTGTCCCTGGTTTAAAAATTCGTATCGATGGTCATCTGATCTCGGTGAAAGAGTCTGCCGAGCAGATCTGCCGCGTGCTGGCTTACTATAAGCCGGAAGGCGAGCTTTGCACCCGTAACGATCCGGAAGGACGCCCGACGGTGTTTGATCGTCTGCCTAAACTGCGCGGCGCGCGCTGGATTGCCGTTGGTCGTCTGGACGTGAATACCTGCGGCCTGCTGCTGTTCACCACCGATGGCGAACTGGCCAACCGCCTGATGCACCCGAGCCGTGAAGTCGAGCGTGAGTACGCCGTTCGCGTTTTCGGCCAGGTGGATGATGATAAGCTGCGCCAGCTGTCGCGCGGCGTACAGTTAGAAGATGGTCCGGCAGCGTTTAAAACCATCAAATTCACCGGCGGCGAAGGGATTAACCAGTGGTATAACGTTACCCTGACCGAAGGGCGTAACCGCGAAGTGCGTCGCCTGTGGGAAGCGGTCGGCGTGCAGGTCAGCCGTCTGATCCGCGTGCGCTACGGCGATATTCTGCTGCCGAAAGGCCTGCCGCGCGGCGGCTATACCGAGCTGGACCTGGCGCAGACCAACTACCTGCGCGAGCTGGTGGAGCTCACGCCGGAAACCAGCTCTAAGGTTGCCGTCGAGAAAGACCGTCGGCGGTTGAAAGCCAATCAGATCCGTCGGGCGGTGAAGCGTCACAGCCAGACCAGCGCTAATCCGCGCCAGGGTAACAACAGCAACCGTCGTTCCAGTACTCGCAATAAGACTAACGGTTAATGTTATGCGTTCCGGTGACTTGCCGCCGGAACGCGTACTTCCTTCCGCGCTATCAGGCCCTCAGTAGTCTATCCCCATCTGCGCTTTAATCCCGGCATCAAATGCATGCTTGACCGGACGCAGTTCGCTGACGGTATCGGCCAGTTCAATAATATCGCGATGACAGCCGCGGCCGGTGATGATCACCGACTGATGGGCAGGTCGCTCACGCAGGGCGCTCAGCACCGACTCCAGCGGCAGGTAATCATACGCCACCATGTAGGTCAGCTCGTCCAGCAGCACCAGATCGAGCTGGTCGTCAGCGAGCATACGGCGGGCATGCTCCCAGACCGCCAGGCAGGCGGCGGTGTCGCTGTCGCGATCCTGGGTGTTCCAGGTGAAGCCGGTGGCCATCACCTGAAATTCGACGCCGTGAGGCTCCAGCAGATTACGCTCGCCGTTAGGCCAGGTCCCCTTGATAAACTGGATCACGCCGACTTTTTTGCCATGGCCGACGGCGCGGGTCGCGGTGCCAAAGGCGGCGGTGGTTTTGCCTTTGCCGTTGCCGGTAAAGACCATCACAATGCCGCGCTCGTCCTGGGCCGCCGCCACCCGGGCGTCAACTTTATCTTTCAGCCGCTGCTGGCGTTCGCGGTAGCGTTCATCACTCATTGGGCAATTCCTGGTTTACGTCCCGGTTGGGCGTCGAAGGTCATTCCCGTCTTGCGACGACTGTCGTCACCCATCAGCCACAGATAGACGGGCATAATGTCAGCGGGGGTTTTCAGTTTCAGCGGATCTTCCGTCGGGAACGCGCTGGCGCGCATTCCGGTGCGAGTGCCGCCGGGGTTGATACAGTTTACCCGCAGGTGGCGGCTTTGATACTCGTCGGCCAGCACCTGCATCATCCCTTCGGTGGCGAATTTGGAAACGGCATAGGCGCCCCAGTTGGCGCGGCCCTGACGACCGACGCTGGATGAGGTGAAGACCAGCGAGCCCGATTCCGAACGGAGTAATAAAGGAAGAAGCGCCTGGGTCAGCATAAAGGTGCCATTAACGTTCACCTGCATCACCTGCTGCCAGACCTCCGGCTTCTGCTCTTCCATTGGGCAGATGTCGCCGAGCAGGCCGGCGTTATGCAGCACGCCGTCAAGGCGGGGATAGTGCATGCTGATCTGCTGCGCCAGCTGCTGGCACGCCTGGGGCGTACAGGTGAGCAGGTCGAGGGTAAACCAGCGAGGGGGAATACCACCCTCACGCTCAATCTCCTGGGCGACGGTGCGCAGTTTGTCGTCGTTGCGACCCAGCAGGATAACGCTGGCGCTATAGCGCGCGTAGGTCAGGGCCGCTTCACGACCAATCCCGTCGCTGGCCCCGGTGACAAGGATGATGCGATCTTTCAGCAAGTGACGTTGTGGTTGATAATGCACGGCAACTCCTTGGGCGATCGGTTCCCGATCGCGCTTCATCTTTGGTATCTCACTTTTGCGCTGTTATGCCTGAAAGCGCCCGCCATTGCAATCGGCGAAGCGGAAAGTATTCACAAAATTAATATCTTGCAACGATTTCAGCCGCGCGAAAAAAAACGGAATCCGCTGCGCAGAGAACACAAAGCACAAAGACTTCTCGCCAGCGGCTGAGGTACACTGTGCAGCAACGTCAGTGCTTTACACAAGGTGAAAACGTGGAATTACTTGCTCAGTACGGCTTATTTTTAGCCAAGATCGCGACGGTTGTCGTCGCCATCGCGGTGATTGCCGCTATTATCGTCAACCTCGCTCAGCGCAAGAAGCAGCGCGGCGAGCTGCGGGTGACCAATCTTAGCGAGCATTATAAAGAGATGAAGGAATCGCTGGCGGTGGCGCTGCTGGACGGCCCGCAGCAGAAGCAGTGGCATAAGGCGCAGAAGAAAAAGCAAAAACAAGAGGCGAAGGCGGCCAAAGCGCGGGCGAAGCTGGGTAATGCCGAGCCGGAAGGCAAGCCGCGCGCCTGGGTGCTGGATTTCAAAGGCAGTATGGATGCCCATGAGGTCAATAGCCTGCGGGAAGAGATCACCGCGGTACTGGCGGCGGCGAAAGCGCGCGATCAGGTGGTGATTCGCCTGGAAAGCCCCGGCGGGGTGGTGCACGGCTACGGTCTGGCCGCCTCTCAGCTGCAGCGCTTGCGCGACAAGCAGATCCCGCTGACGGTGGCGGTCGACAAAGTGGCGGCCAGCGGCGGCTATATGATGGCCTGCGTGGCGAACAAAATTGTCTCGGCGCCGTTTGCGATCCTTGGCTCTATTGGCGTGGTGGCGCAGATCCCGAACCTGCACCGCTTCCTGAAGAATAAAGATATCGATATCGAACTGCACACCGCCGGGCAGTACAAACGAACGCTCACCATGCTGGGCGAAAATACCGAGGAAGGGCGGCGCAAGTTCCGCGAGGATCTTAATGAGACACATCATTTGTTCAAGGATTTCGTCCACCGGATGCGTCCGGGACTTGATATTGAGCAGGTAGCTACCGGCGAACACTGGTACGGGGTGCAGGCGCTGGAAAAAGGTCTGGTGGATGCGGTTGAAACCAGCGATGAGCTGCTGCTGGGGCTGATGGAGAGCCACGAGGTGATCGGGGTGCGTTATCAACAGCGTAAGAAGATGCTCGACCGCTTCACCGGTAGCGCGGCGGAGAGCGCCGATCGGCTTCTGCTGCGCTGGTGGCAGCGCGGTCAGAAACCGCTGATGTAAATAACATAACGCGAGGCCTGGGCCTCGCGTTATTGTTTTCACCGGTCTTAATCGACCAGGTGGTACTTGTCCGACAGCTCGTGAGCAAGATACTTAAACATGTTAAATACCGCTGTACTCTTCGGCGTCGGTAGTCCCTGCTCATCAAGGTAAAACTCACCGCTAAACACCAGGACATTGTTGCGCTGAACGACGTCGGTGGCTTCGATACCGGCTAACGTATCCTCATGTTCGCGAATAAGTTTGTTGGCTTTTTCGAGCAGCGTCTGGCGATCGATTGGTTGGGTTGTACCTTGCATAACGGACTCCTCTTTTTCTCCGCGCGTAGTTTACGCCGCGCGGCGGCGTGGGGCAAATTTTCCATGCATAAATCAGGGGTAATGGTAACCAGTGGAGAAACAGCCGTTTACTGGCGGGATTTGCTTTTGCATGCTAATAAAGTTGCGTAACGAATTTTATCAGGTACAGTGTGACGCTTTCGGCGATCTGGCAACAGATTTGCTTGACATTCGGCCAAAAATTCTTCGTGCTATGTCACCTGACGAGAAAAAGTCAGCAAACTCAAGCGCCTGGTTTTACGGAGATGAAACGGGTGTTCAGGGTTGATATTCACCGACGGTGCCGCAACATATGAGGCAGTCGCCAGTGGAGGGTGTATGAATGTGCGATGTATTCCTGGATGAATCAAATTAGGTAAAGGTGAATATGGGTAAAGCTCTCGTTATCGTTGAGTCCCCGGCAAAAGCCAAAACGATCAATAAGTATCTGGGTAATGACTACGTGGTGAAATCCAGCGTCGGTCATATCCGCGATTTGCCGACCAGTGGATCAGCTTCCAAAAAGAGCGCCGACTCTACCGCCACCAAAGGGGCTAAAAAGCCTAAAAAGGACGAACGTAGTGCTCTGGTTAACCGTATGGGCGTGGACCCATGGCATGACTGGAATGCGCACTATGAAGTACTTCCGGGTAAAGAAAAGGTAGTTTCAGAACTCAAACAGTTGGCGGAAAAAGCTGACCACATCTATCTCGCAACCGACCTTGACCGCGAAGGGGAAGCCATTGCCTGGCACCTGCGGGAAGTCATCGGCGGCGATGAACAGCGTTACAGCCGCGTGGTGTTCAATGAGATCACCAAAAACGCTATTCGTCAGGCCTTTGAAAAGCCGGGCGAACTGAATATCGATCGGGTTAACGCCCAGCAGGCGCGTCGTTTTATGGACCGCGTGGTGGGCTATATGGTTTCGCCGCTGCTGTGGAAAAAAATCGCCCGTGGTCTTTCTGCCGGGCGCGTGCAGTCCGTCGCGGTCCGCCTGGTGGTGGAGCGTGAACGTGAAATTAAAGCGTTCGTCCCGGAAGAGTACTGGGAAGTCGACGCCAGCACCACCACGCCGGGCGGTGACGCCCTGCCGCTGCAGGTGACCCATAAGGATGATAAGCCGTTCCGTCCGGTCAGCCGCGATGAGACCATGGCGGCGGTATCGCTGCTGGAAAAAGCCAGCTACAGCGTACTGGAGCGTGAAGATAAGCCGACCAGCAGCAAGCCGGGCGCGCCGTTCATCACCTCCACCCTGCAGCAGGCGGCCAGCACCCGTCTGGGCTTCGGCGTGAAAAAGACCATGATGATGGCTCAGCGACTCTATGAGGCAGGGCACATCACCTATATGCGTACCGACTCCACCAACCTGAGTCAGGACGCGCTGAACATGGTTCGCGGCTACATCAGCGACAAGTTTGGCAAAAAATATCTGCCGGATAGCGCGAACCAGTACGCCAGCAAAGAAAACTCGCAGGAAGCGCACGAAGCGATTCGTCCGTCTGATGTGAACGTGCTGGCGGAAACGCTGAAAGATATGGAAGCGGATGCGCAGAAGCTTTATCAGCTGATCTGGCGCCAGTTTGTCGCCTGTCAGATGACGCCGGCGCAGTACGACTCCACCACGCTGACCGTGGCTGCGGGTGATTTCAAACTGAAAGCGCGCGGTCGCACTTTACGTTTCGACGGCTGGACAAAAGTCATGCCGGCGCTGCGCAAGGGCGATGAAGACCGGACGCTGCCGCTGGTCAAACAGGGCGACCGCCTGAGCCTGGTGGAGCTGACGCCTGCGCAGCACTTTACCAAGCCGCCGGCGCGTTTCAGCGAGGCCTCGCTGGTGAAAGAGCTGGAAAAACGCGGGATTGGCCGTCCGTCGACCTACGCGTCAATCATTTCGACCATTCAGGATCGCGGCTACGTGCGGGTGGAAAACCGTCGTTTTTACGCCGAAAAAATGGGCGAGATCGTTACCGACCGGCTGGAAGAAAACTTCCGCGATCTGATGAACTACGATTTTACCGCGCAGATGGAGGATCGCCTCGACCAGGTTGCGAACCACCAGGCCGAGTGGAAAGAGGTGCTGAACCACTTCTTCGGCGATTTTACCACCCAGCTGGCGACGGCAGAGAAAGATCCGGAAGAGGGCGGCATGCAGCCGAACCCGATGGTGCTCACCAGCATCGACTGCCCGACCTGCGGCCGTAAAATGGGGATCCGTACCGCCAGCACCGGCGTTTTCCTCGGCTGTTCGGGCTATGCCTTGCCGCCGAAAGAGCGGTGCAAAACCACCATCAACCTGGTGCCGGAGAACGAAGTCCTCAACGTGCTGGAAGGCGATGACGCGGAAACCAACGCGCTGCGCGCCAAACGTCGCTGCCAGAAGTGTGGGACGGCGATGGACAGCTACCTTATCGATCCTAAGCGTAAGCTGCACGTCTGTGGTAATAACCCGACCTGCGACGGCTACGAGATTGAAGAGGGCGAATTCCGCATCAAGGGCTATGACGGCCCGGTGGTGGAGTGCGAGAAGTGCGGTTCTGAAATGCACCTGAAAATGGGGCGTTTCGGTAAGTACATGGCCTGTACCAACGACGAGTGTAAGAACACGCGTAAGATCCTGCGCAATGGCGAAGTGGCTCCGCCGAAGGAAGATCCGGTGCCGCTGCCGGAGCTGCCGTGTGAGAAGTCTGACGCCTACTTTGTGCTGCGCGACGGGGCGGCGGGCGTCTTCCTGGCGGCCAACACCTTCCCGAAATCACGGGAAACGCGTGCGCCGCTGGTGGAGGAGCTGTACCGCTTCCGCGATCGTCTGCCGGAAAAACTGCGTTATCTCGCCGATGCGCCGCAGCAGGATCCGGAAGGCAATAAAACGCTGGTACGCTTTAGCCGTAAAACCAAGCAGCAGTACGTGGCGTCTGAAAAAGAGGGCAAAGCGACCGGCTGGTCAGCTTTCTTTATCGACGGTAAGTGGACGGAAGCCAAAAAGTAATGGCGTTCGTTCGGGCAGGAAAAGCGCGCTTTTCCTGCTCAGGCGACCGGCAGAGAGAGTGCATTTCTCTGCCGTGTCGTCTTCCCCTCTTTGTGTTAATTTCCTCCCCTTATAACCACCTATATTATTTTTCGTTAGCGTCTATACAGTGTTGATATAAATGATATAGTGGTTATAGTTAATGCCTTTTTTATTATTAAAACGTCTTATACATCATCGCTTTCAGGATGCATTGCGGCGCCACTATGGCCAACTGCCGGGAGCCCAGGGCCTTCATCGGCGACAAGTTGCCTGAACGTAAAGTGTATTAAGCGGCTTCATTTTACGCGCAAACGGATATCAGCCATGAAACTACAACAGCTTCGCTACATCGTTGAGGTGGTTAACCATAACCTGAATGTTTCATCCACCGCCGAAGGGCTCTATACCTCCCAGCCGGGTATCAGTAAGCAGGTCCGCATGCTGGAGGATGAGCTGGGCATTCAGATCTTTGCCCGCAGCGGTAAACACTTAACCCAGGTGACGCCGGCCGGGCAGGAGATCATCCGCATCGCCCGCGAAGTGCTGTCGAAAGTCGATGCCATCAAATCTGTCGCCGGAGAGCATACCTGGCCTGACAAAGGGTCTCTTTACGTCGCCACCACCCATACCCAGGCGCGCTATGCGTTACCGGGAGTGATCAAGGGGTTTATTGAACGCTACCCGCGGGTGTCGCTGCATATGCATCAGGGCTCGCCGACTCAGATTGCGGAGGCTGTGTCGAAAGGCAATGCCGATTTCGCCATCGCCACCGAGGCGCTGCATCTGTATGACGATCTGGTGATGCTGCCATGCTATCACTGGAACCGGTCGATTGTAGTGACCCCCGAGCATCCTCTGGCCACCAAGGGCTCGGTGTCCATAGAGGAACTGGCCCAGTATCCATTGGTAACCTATACCTTTGGTTTTACCGGCCGCTCCGAACTGGATACCGCGTTTAACCGTGCGGGCCTGACGCCGCGCATTGTTTTTACCGCCACCGATGCCGACGTCATCAAAACCTATGTTCGCCTGGGGCTGGGGGTAGGGGTAATCGCCAGCATGGCGGTGGATCCGGTCTCTGACCCGGATCTGGTGAAGCTGGATGCGAACGGTATTTTCAGCCACAGCACCACTAAGATAGGTTTCCGCCGTAGCACCTTCTTACGAAGCTACATGTATGATTTTATTCAACGTTTTGCTCCCCATTTGACCAGGGACGTGGTAGATACCGCGGTGGCTTTACGCTCGAATGAAGATATTGAAGCGATGTTCAAAGATATAAAACTTCCGGAAAAATAACCCTGAAAATAATAATGGCACTCCCTGCGAGGAGTGCCATTAACTATGATGGACTGTATTTAACAACTTAAACCTCGAACCAATCACAAAATTAATAATTTTTGGCAACACGTTTTTCATTATGCCCGCCGCGATCAAATAACCGGTTAAATATATTCCATCAGGCCTAAATTCACTGGATTAATCTTTTATCCATAATTAAGATTTATCTGTACCTGATGATTTGAGCAATTGGTGGTGACAATATGATAAGTAATATCGATTACATGAAACTGGCGATGTCATACGAGAATGACAAAACCGAAATCGATCCCGTTCTGCGTAGTCGCGTATGGGGCGTAGTGTTGGTAGGGTTGGCGATGTTCTGGAGCATCATCGCGCTCACCATCTGCAACATCTGGATTGTCAGCTAAAGCTGTAGGTCATCGTTGTAGATACATGTCATTTTTATGACAGTGAAAGGAAACTGTAATATAAAATCAGTGACCGGCAATACAGGGAGAATATATTTTGCCGCTGGATTCATCCAACCTGAAATCACTCACCAGAGCTAATCACTGCCCGCTGGCCGATTAGCTCTTTTTTTGTCCTCGTGTACTAATACAATATCGGCATACGCCCTCTTTGCACTATTTTGGTGCTATTTCGCCTGCTCTCGGATAATTCCCGTTTCCTCTCTCTCTGTCTCGTCGTATTTAGCAATTTGGGTTGTTATCAAAGTGTTATGCTCAGTATGTGTTATCTTTAATGGAGACCCTGAGGAGAATCAGGGTATGCCATCCCTGAGATAAAGGAGGAGCTATGTCGTCAACCCTACGAGAAGCCAGTAAGGACACGCTGCAGGTCAACGATAAAACCTGGCATTACTACAGTCTGCCGTTGGCGGAGAAGCAGCTGGGCGAGATCAGTCGACTGCCCAAGTCGCTGAAGGTGCTGATGGAGAACCTGCTGCGCTGGCAGGACGGTGACTCGGTAACTGAAGAAGATATTCGCGCCCTGGCCGGCTGGCTGCAACAGGCCCATGCCGACCGGGAAATCGCCTACCGTCCGGCACGCGTCCTGATGCAGGACTTTACCGGCGTGCCGGCGGTAGTGGATCTGGCCGCCATGCGCGAGGCGGTGAAACGCCTTGGCGGCGATACGGCGAAGGTTAATCCGCTATCGCCGGTTGACCTGGTGATCGACCACTCGGTGACCGTTGACCGCTTCGGCGACGACGAGGCCTTCGAAGACAACGTCCGCCTGGAAATGGAGCGGAACCACGAACGCTACGCTTTTCTGCGCTGGGGGCAGCAGGCCTTCAGCCGCTTCAGCGTGGTGCCGCCGGGCACCGGTATTTGCCACCAGGTGAACCTGGAATACCTTGGCCGGGCGGTCTGGAGCGAGGAGGTGAACGGCCAGTGGATGGCGTGGCCGGATACGCTGGTGGGCACCGACTCCCATACCACCATGATTAATGGTCTTGGCGTGCTGGGCTGGGGCGTGGGCGGGATTGAAGCGGAAGCCGCTATGCTGGGCCAGCCGGTGTCAATGCTGATCCCCGATGTTGTGGGCTTTAAGCTCAGCGGCAAACTGCGCGAAGGCATCACCGCCACTGACCTGGTACTGACGGTTACCCAAATGCTGCGTCAGCATGGCGTCGTCGGCAAGTTTGTTGAATTCTATGGTGACGGCCTGGATACCTTACCCCTTGCCGACAGGGCGACCATCGCCAATATGGCGCCGGAGTATGGCGCCACCTGTGGCTTTTTCCCTATCGATGACGTAACGCTCAGCTATATGCGTCTCAGCGGCCGTAGCGAAGAACAGGTCGCGCTGGTGGAAGCCTACGCTAAAGCCCAGGGCATGTGGCGCCAGCCTGGCGATGAGCCGGTCTTTACCAGTACCCTGGCGCTGGATATGAGCAGCGTCGAAGCGAGCCTCGCCGGGCCGAAGCGACCGCAGGATCGCGTGGCGCTGGGCGATGTTCCGAAAGCCTTCGCCGCCAGCGGCGAGCTGGAGGTTAACCACCTTCAGCGTCAGCGTCAGCCGGTTGACTATACGCTGAACGGGCATCACTATTCGCTACCGGATGGCGCGGTGGCTATTGCAGCGATTACCTCCTGCACCAATACCTCTAACCCCAGCGTGTTGATGGCCGCCGGCCTGCTGGCGAAAAAAGCCGTCGAACGCGGCCTGCAGCCGCAGCCGTGGGTGAAAGCTTCCCTGGCCCCAGGCTCGAAAGTGGTGTCGGATTATCTGGCCCATGCCGGCCTGACGCCTTACCTCGACCAGCTCGGCTTCAATCTGGTGGGATATGGTTGCACCACCTGTATCGGTAACTCCGGTCCATTGCCTGAACCTATCGAAGAAGCGATCAAAAAAGGAGATCTGACCGTCGGGGCAGTGCTCTCCGGTAACCGTAACTTCGAAGGACGTATTCATCCGCTGGTGAAAACCAACTGGCTGGCCTCGCCGCCGTTGGTGGTCGCCTATGCGCTGGCGGGGAACATGAATATCGACCTCACCCGCGAGCCGTTGGGACAGGGCAAGAATGGCGAGCCGGTCTATCTGAAAGATATCTGGCCGAGCGGGGAGGAGATTGCCCGCGCGGTGGAACAGGTCTCCACCGAGATGTTCCGCAAAGAGTACGCGGAAGTGTTTTCCGGCACTGAGGAGTGGAAGGCGATCAAGGTGGAGGCGTCAGATACCTACGACTGGCAGGAGGACTCGACCTATATTCGCTTGTCGCCGTTCTTTGACGAGATGGGCGCCGAGCCGCTGCCGGTAGAGGATATTCGCAGCGCGCGGATCCTCGCCATGCTGGGCGACTCAGTCACCACGGACCACATTTCGCCGGCGGGGAGCATCAAAGCCGATAGTCCGGCAGGCCGCTATCTGCAGGAGCATGGGGTTGCCCGGCGCGACTTTAACTCCTATGGTTCCCGTCGCGGTAACCATGAGGTGATGATGCGTGGCACCTTCGCCAATATCCGCATCCGTAACGAAATGGTCCCAGGGGTGGAAGGGGGTATGACCCGCCATCTGCCGGATCCTGAACCGATGGCGATTTACGATGCGGCGATGCTGTACAAGGCTGAGGGTACACCGCTGGCGGTGATTGCCGGTAAGGAGTATGGCTCAGGTTCCAGCCGTGACTGGGCGGCGAAGGGGCCGCGCCTGCTGGGGATTCGGGTAGTGATCGCCGAGTCCTTCGAGCGTATCCATCGTTCCAACCTGATCGGAATGGGCATTTTGCCGCTGGAGTTCCCGCAGGGCGTCACCCGCAAAACGCTACGGTTGACAGGGGAAGAGCGGATTGATATCAGTAATCTGCAGTCGCTTCAGCCTGGCGCTACGGTGCCGGTGACCCTGACTCGCGCTGACGGCTCGCAGGAAGCGATCCCTTGTCGGTGCCGTATCGACACGGCGACCGAACTCACCTACTACCGCAACGACGGCATCCTGCACTACGTTATTCGTAATATGCTGTGAAACAAAGGGCCAGCATTGCTGGCCCTTTTTCGGTTATTCCACCGGTTTATTCCGTCGGCTTGCTGTTCAGCAGATGGCCCATCTTGGCGGCTTTGGTGTCCAGATAGTGAGCGTTTTTCGGGTTACGCCCGACGATCAGCGGCACCCGCTCCACAATGTTGATCCCGGCTTCGGTAAGAATTTCCACTTTTTTCGGGTTATTGGTTAATAACCGCACCTGCTCAACGTTGAGCAATTTGAACATGTCGGCGCACAAGGTGAAATCGCGCTCATCGGCGGCGAAGCCAAGCTGATGGTTCGCTTCGACAGTGTCGTAGCCCTGATCCTGCAGCGCGTAGGCGCGGATCTTATTCAATAAACCAATGTTGCGTCCTTCCTGGCGGTGATAGAGCAGGATCCCCCGACCTTCTTCAGCGATATGCGACAGAGCCGCTTCCAGCTGAAAGCCGCAATCACAGCGCAGGCTAAACAGGGCATCGCCCGTCAAACACTCTGAATGTACGCGGGCGAGGACCGGCGACTGCCCTGATATATCGCCATACACCAGCGCGACATGATCCTGTCCGGTTGCCAGTTCTTCAAAACCCACCATCAGGAAATCGCCCCAGGGGGTTGGCAGTTTGGCTTCTGCCACACGTTTAAGCTGCATGTGATTCTCCAGATTCTGTCAGCACCTGACTGTGCTTTCTGTTTCCCGCTATTTTGCCACAACGCCTGGACGTTCTCCTAATCGCGAACGGTTAGCCGTGTGGAAAGCGCACAAACGATCTACTTTCCGCTATGATGTTCATCTACAAGGAGAAGGAGAGAAAATGCTGTTGATAGCCCGACGAACTGCTCTCGCGGCGGCGCTGCTGCTGGTTATGCCCCTCACGGTCTGGCTTTCCGGGTGGCTGTGGCAGCCTGGACTGCCGGTTGCCATGTTGAAAAGCCTGTGGTGGGTGACGGAAACGGTGACCCAGCCGTGGGGAATTATCACTCATGTCGTGCTTTGCGGCTGGTTCCTCTGGTGTCTGCGCTTTCGCCTGCGCGCGGCGTTGATCCTGTTCCTTATCCTTGCCGCCGCTATCCTGGCGGGACAGGGGGCGAAATCCTGGGTCAAGGCGCGGGTCCAGGAGCCGAGACCGTTCGTCATCTGGCTGGAAAACACAAGGCAGGTGCCGGTGACGCAATTCTACGCGTTAAAGCGTAAAGAACGCGCTAAACTGGTGCATGAACAGCTGGCGCAGGCGCAGGACATTCCGTCATTTTTACGCAAACACTGGCAGAAGGAGACGGGGTTTGCTTTCCCGTCAGGTCACACCATGTTTGCCGCCAGCTGGGCGTTACTCGCTGCGGGGCTGCTGTGGCCGCGTCGCCGCTGGGGCACAATCGCGGTGCTGCTGGTGTGGGCGACGGCGGTGATGGGCAGTCGCCTGGCGCTGGGCATGCACTGGCCGCTGGATCTCATCGTCGCCACGCTGATCTCCTGGCTGCTGGTCACGGTGGCCTGCTGGCTGACGCAGCGCCTTTGTGGGCCGCTCTCGCCGCCCGGAGAAGAGGCGCAGGATATTAAAAAACGGATGCCTGAAGCGGAATAATGTTGATTTTAGCGGCATCCGACCGCATATCCTGAAGAGTTGCCATGCTTTTTCATTCCACCGCTGCGGCGAAAATGATACTTTATAGGGCTGAAAGCGGGCTTTTTTCGCGCAACCCACATAACGGGAAGTCATGTGAAATATTTACTCATTTTCTTACTGGTGTTAGCAATCTTCGTCATTTCAGTGACGCTGGGGGCGCAGAATGACCAACAGGTCACTTTCAACTATTTACTCGCTCAGGGTGAATTCCGCATATCGACGCTGCTGGCGGTGCTGTTTGCCGCGGGCTTTGCCATTGGCTGGCTGATCTGCGGCCTGTTCTGGCTGCGGGTGCGTGTCTCACTGGCGCGCGCGGAGCGGAAAATTAAGCGTCTTGAGCATCAGATTGCCCCCGTCAGCCCGGCGGCTGTCGACGCAGGCGTGCCTGCGGTGAAGGAATAACCTCTTATGCTGGAGTTGTTGTTTCTGCTTTTACCCGTTGCCGCCGCTTACGGCTGGTACATGGGACGCAGAAGTGCACAACAGTCCAAACAGGACGATGCGAGCCGCCTGTCGCGAGATTACGTGGCGGGGGTTAACTTCCTGCTCAGCAACCAGCAGGATAAAGCCGTCGACCTGTTCCTTGATATGCTGAAAGAGGATACCGGTACCGTTGAGGCGCACCTGACGCTCGGTAATTTGTTCCGTTCGCGCGGCGAAGTCGACCGCGCGATCCGAATTCACCAGAGCCTGATGGAAAGCGCGTCGTTAACCTACGATCAGCGCCTGTTAGCGGTGCAGCAGCTGGGACGGGATTATATGGCCGCCGGACTGTATGACCGCGCGGAAGACATGTTCAAACAGCTGGTGGATGAGACCGATTTCCGCCTCGGCGCGCTGCAGCAACTGCTGCAGATTTACCAGGCGACCAGCGACTGGCAGTCGGCTATTGAAGTGGCTGAACGGCTGGTGAAGCTGGGGAAAGAGAAACATCGTGGCGAAATCGCCAACTTCTGGTGCGAACTGGCCCTGCAGCAGATGGCAGCCAACGATCTGGATAAAGCGATGGCGTTGTTGAGAAAAGGCGCCGCCGCGGACCGCACCAGCGCCCGGGTATCGATCATGATGGGCCGGGTGTGGATGGAAAAGGGCGACTACGCCAAAGCGGTGGAGAGCCTCGAGCGGGTTATCGATCAGGATAAAGAGCTGGTGGGTGAAACGCTGGAGATGCTGCAGACCTGCTACCAGCAGCTCGGCAAAACCGATGAATGGGAAGTTTTTCTGCGCCGCTGCGTGGAGGAGAACGCCGGGGCGACCGCCGAACTGATGCTGGCGCAGATCCTCGAGCAACGGGAAGGCGTCGAAGCGGCGCAAAACTACGTCACCCGGCAGCTGGAACGCCACCCGACCATGCGCGTCTTCCATAAGCTGATGGACTACCATCTCAACGAAGCGGAAGAAGGGCGGGCGAAAGAAAGCCTTGGAGTGCTGCGAAACATGGTTGGTGAGCAGGTGCGCAGCAAACCACGCTATCGCTGCCAGAAATGCGGATTTACCGCTCATACACTCTACTGGCATTGTCCGTCCTGCCGCTCGTGGGCGACCATTAAACCCATTCGCGGTCTCGACGGCCAGTAAAGCCAAAAAAAAAGCCCTCCGTTAGTTACAACATACTTATCGCTTCACTCCTCTCCAGGCGCGGCCTCGGCAGCGCCATCGTCTGGTCAGGGCAGGTACGGCAGTCTGTTATTTTGTTCGCTTCACAGGTAGAATGCTGCCCGTTTACCTTTTTTGCGCCACCCCGGCGCCCATCAACACTAAGGTCTGGTCATGACGTCTACAGCTATCCCATCTTCCCGCGCTGTCACATCCTCTCCCGTTGTGGTTGCGCTCGACTATGATAATCGCGATAAAGCGCTGGCATTTGTCGACCGCATCGACCCGCGCGACTGCCGCCTGAAGGTGGGCAAAGAGATGTTCACCCTGCTGGGCCCGCAGTTTGTTAGCGATCTGCATCAGCGTGGGTTTGAGGTGTTCCTGGACCTTAAGTTTCACGATATTCCCAACACCACCGCCCGCGCGGTGGCCGCAGCGGCTGAGCTGGGCGTATGGATGGTGAATGTCCATGCTTCCGGCGGCGCGCGAATGATGACCGCCGCGCGCGAAGCGCTGCTGCCGTTTGGCAAAGATGCGCCGCTGCTGATCGCTGTCACGGTGCTCACCAGCATGGAGTCCAGCGATCTACAGGATCTGGGCATTACCTTATCTCCGGCTGACTACGCGGCGAAGCTGGCGGCACTGACCCAACGCTGCGGCCTTGATGGGGTGGTGTGTTCAGCCCAGGAGGCGGTGCGCTTTAAGCATGAGCTGGGGCAGGCGTTTAAGCTGGTGACCCCGGGGATTCGTCCGCAGGGCAGCGACGCTGGCGATCAGCGGCGAATTATGACTCCTGAGCAGGCTCAGGAAGCTGGGGTAGACTATATGGTGATTGGTCGCCCGGTTACTCAGTCGGCGGATCCAGCCGCGACGCTGCGGGCGATCAACGATTCTCTGCGCAAGGGGGCATAATGAGCGATTCCAACAGCCGTCTGGTCTACTCCACCGAAACCGGGCGTATCGACGAGGCGAAACCGGCGCCGGTGCGCCCGAAAGGCGACGGCATTGTGCGGATCCAGCGCCAGACCAGCGGCCGCAAGGGCAAAGGCGTCTGTCTGATTAGCGGGATTGATACCGACGATGCTGCGCTAACCGCTCTGGCGGCAGAGTTGAAAAAGAAATGCGGCTGCGGCGGCGCGGTGAAAGATGGCGTGATCGAGATCCAGGGCGATAAGCGGGATTTACTCAAGTCGCTGCTTGAGGCGAAAGGGATGAAGGTCAAGTTAGCCGGTGGCTGATCGCTATTTTCCCTCTGCTCCAATGGTCTGGTTGAAATAACAAGGCCGCGGTAAATGCCGCGGCCTTGAATGATTTAACGTGCGTAAGTCAATTCGTGTGAATTATTCTTTTATTTCGTCAGATAATTAAATTATTTTCCGACCTGGTGACCAATAATACCACCGACTGCTGCGCCACCCAGGGTACCGAGCGCGCTACCGTCAGTTAACACCGCACCACCGATAGCGCCGGCGCCAGCACCGATAGCCGTGTTACGATCGCGTTTAGACATGTTAGAGCAAGCGCTCAGAGACATTGCTACAGTGACAGCCAGAACGACAGCAGCCATTTTTTTGCTCGTTGAAGTCATCATTTTTTTTCTCCTGAATAATCTATTCATGGATTACAGCGCTCCTCTAAGCATAGCCTGATAAAGCAGCTTTAGGGCAATTCCATGAAGTTAAGATGCGCAGGTGTCACGAAAATCACGCAGGTGATAGTCACTTCCTGTTATATCGCTAATAATAATTTTACTTTTTTTAAAATTTATCGTCAGGTAAAAAGTCTTAATTAGCGGCTCGGAATACTCTCAGAGCGATAAAGCGCCCCTTCCGGCGCTTTGGCAGGAGATGGGGCGGCGGAGGATCAGATGTAGGGCACGATATCGACGGTCAGGCCGCTGCGGAGCAATTGTTCGCGACAGGCGTCCGGTAAGCGATCGTCGGTAATAACGCGATTAAAGCGGCCGGCGGGACCGAGCGGATAGGGATGTACCGCGCTGAATTTTGAACTGTCGCTAAGAATAATTGCCTCACAATGCTTCTCCAGCACGGCGTTCACCACGTCCGCACGCATCATATCGCGGCCGGTAAAGCCGGTTTCCGCCTGCCAACCGTCGATCCCGATGAAGGCTTTGCTGAAATGCACCTGCTGGATGAACTGACGGGTTAGCGGACCGACCATACTCTCACTGCGTTTCTGATAAATTCCGCCCAGCAGGATCACCTCTCCTGGGGTCTCTTTCAGCAGATGGGCGATATAGCTGCTGACGGTAATGATGGTGATATCGCCGCGCTCGGCCAGCGTACGCGCCAGCAGGGCATTGCTGCTGCCGTTTTCGATAAATACCGTTTCACCGGTATTCACTAGCGCCGCAGCCCGGCTGGCCAGCTCACGCTTAATGGCGAAATGGGTCATCATGCGGGTTTCGACATCTTCGCTGTCCAGCGGTACGGCATAGCCATGAGTACGGCGCAAATAGCTCTGCTTTTCCAGCAAATTCAAATCCTGACGAATAGTAACCTCAGAGACACCGGTCATCTTCGCCAGATCGGCGACGCTCATGCGGCCTTTATCGATGACCACTTGCAAAATACTTTGTTGTCGGGCGTTCATAGCAACATCACTGTTAGGGGGCTATATGGCGAGCAACCGGTCCATATGGCCGGCTGCGGCATGGCTGATATTCAGATTTCCCAGGGCGCCTTGGGTTGGTTTTGTTGTTCAGCATCGTCCGCCGCCAGCGCCAGCAGCTCCGCTTTGAGGATCTCCAGATTATGGATCGCAGAATGGTAATCACCGGCAACCAGAATATCCAGCACGGTATCGATACGTTGAGCGAGCAGGTGGGCATTCACATCTGACATGGCATTATCCTGGTAACAAAAACGAATGAAATCAATGATGCTAAAAATGAATGAAAAAGAGAAGCGAAAAAAACGCACAACCTTAATCGGTGCGACGGAAATGGCTGGATAGAGAGGAAAGAAGCAGCGGTTCCCGCAGGAACCGCTGTGAAGGGGCGTCAGACCGCCGGACGCGCAATAATGCTGCGGGTTTCCATGCGAACTTCAGCGATAGTGACATCGATAACGTCAGTCACTTTATAGACTACTTCACCTTTGATCTGCACGGTACCGTTCTCCTGGCTGCACACCAGTTCGTCGCGCACGGCGTGGAGGAACGGGGCCGGAATAAAGGCGACCGCGCCATTGTCCACCAGACGCACGCGCATCCCGCCGCGGCTGACGTCGATGATCTCCGCCGCGAAGCGGGTATCGGTCCCGGCTTTATCGTTGAGGAAACGGGCGTACAGCCAGTCGGCGACGTCGCGCTCGGCCATCCGGTTGAGACGACGGCGCTCCGCCATCTGCACGGTGGCTTCATCCTGGGGACGCGCAATGGTCTCGCCTTTAATGATGGCTTTCAGCAGACGGTGGTTGATCATGTCGCCATACTTACGGATCGGCGAGGTCCAGGTGGCATAGGCTTCAAGCCCAAGACCAAAGTGTGGGCCCGGCTCGGTGCTGATTTCCGCAAACGACTGGAAGCGGCGAATGCGGCTGTCGAGGAAACCGGTCGGCTGAGCGTCCAGTTCCCGGCGCAGCTTGCAGAACCCTTCCAGGGTGAGCACTTCCGTCGGGTCGACGTGCACATCATGGGTTTTCAGCAGGGCGGCCAACTGCTCGGTGTTCGCCGGATCGAAACCGGTATGAACGTTATAAACGCCGAAGCCGAGCTTGTCGCGCAGAATGCGGGCGGCACAGATGTTGGCGGCGATCATCGACTCTTCGACAATGCGGTTGGCAATGCGACGCGGTTCCGCGACGATATCCAGCACTTCGCCTTTTTCGCCGAGAACGAAACGGTAGTCCGGACGGTCTTTGAACACCAGCGCATGGGTCTGACGCCATTCGCTACGACGCTGGCACACGTCCTTCAGCAGCGTAATTTGCTGCGCGATCGCCTCGCTGTCCGGCTGCCAGCTGCCGCGGCCTTCCAGCCAGTCAGAGACGTCGTCATAGGCCAGCTTGGCTTTCGATTCGATGGTGGCGGCAAAGAACTCGATATTGTCTTCGATGGTGCCATCGGCCGCCAGGGTCATCCGGCAGGCCAGCACCGGGCGCACTTCGTTAGCGCGCAGGGAGCAGAGGTCGTCCGACAGCTCGCGCGGCAGCATTGGAATGTTGAAGCCCGGCAGATAGTTGGTAAAGGCGCGCACTTTTGCGGCGTTATCCAGCTTGCTGCCTTCGGCAATCCAGGCGGTCGGGTCGGCAATGGCGACCGTCAGCAGCAGTTTGCCATCAGCAGTGGATTCGGCATACAACGCATCGTCCATATCTTCGGTGCTGGCGCTGTCAATGGTGACGAAGTCGAGGGCGGTTAGGTCGCGGCGCGTCAGCCCCTCGTCGAGCATCTCGGTGGCGACGCCGTCCGGTGCCTCTTTCTCAAGATTATGGCGCGCCAGGGTTACCCACCATGGGACGAAGTGATCGTCGCTAAAAGTGATGAACTGGGTCAACTCCGCGTAAAACCCGCGGTCGCCTTTTAATGGATGACGGCGCATCTCGGCGACGGCCCAGTCACCCTGTTTAAAATCGTGTTCAACGCCGCGGGCGGCGCGGCAGGGAATGGCGTCTTTCAGCAGCGGATGGTCAGGAACGATAGCGAGGCGATCGTCTTTCTTCTGGACTTTACCGACAAAACGAGTCAGGAAGGGCTCAACCAGCGATTCCGGCTCGGCGCTTTCGCGTTCTTTTTCAGAATGGATCACCGCGACGATACGGTCGCCATGCATCACTTTTTTCATCTGCGGCGGCGGAATGAAGTAGCTCTTCTGAGCGTCCACTTCGAGGAAGCCAAAGCCCTTTTCCGTGCCCTTAACGACCCCTTCCGCGCGCGGCGTCTGGGAATGCAGTTGCTGTTTAAGCTGCGCTAGCAGCGGGTTATCCTGAAACATAATTAGGTATTTTCGTGGCTAAAAGAGCGGCTGACATTTTTACGCGAATATGCCTGCCGCAGCAAGCGCTGTTTCAGCAATTTACGTCTGCTGACGCACATTGCCGAGGGCGATTTTCAGACGATTCATCCATCCGCACAGCCCGCTCCAGATCAACAGATCGATTGCTTGTTGCTCAGAGAGTCGATATTCCGCGAGGGGCGTTAACTGGGCGGCGCTAAACCGGTCAGGCGAGCGGGTTAACAGCTGCACCGCGGTCACGAGAGACCGGGCCTGAGGATGCTGCTGGAGCCAGTGATGGAGGGCCTGGTCGCCCTCCCGCAGATGGCTGGCGAACTCCTCTTCACCCTGCCAGTGGGGGAGCCAGGCGTCAAAGCAGGTGGGGCTGCCATTGGTGCGCGCCGTGAGTAAGGCGACCTGCGGGCCAAAGGTATCATCCGTGCTGAGCTGGCGGATCAAGGTCTCCAGAGGCGCGAATAACTGTGGGTCGCAGGCCAGCAGCGGCGCCAGCTCGCCCAGACCGGGCAGCGACTGCCAGCCGGCGATGCGCCGCTGACGCTCATCATCGGCATACTGCAGGTCGGGATCCGCAATGTCTGCCTGCCATGCTCCCGGCGGCGGGGCGAACAGCTCCGCGGGTGCCTCCTCTTGCTGGGGCATACCGGGGATCCAGCGCACCGGAAAGCCCTGGGCCGCCTGCAGGACGGCAATCGCCCGCGCCTGGAAGCCGACGAATCCGATAATCTGGTTGAACAGAATAATGTCCCGACTGGTTAAGCCCACTTCGTCCAGCTGGCTACGGGAGAGAGCGTTAATAACCGAGGGCGAACCGGCAAGCTGACGAGCATATTGCGTGATTTGCGCCAGACGACGGTTGCTCTCGCGCGAGGAATCGGGGCCTGGCAGGGGAGCAAGGCGGGCGGCGTAGTGGTTACACAGCCGCTGGACGCCGTAGACCTGGGCGACGGTGAGCGCGGTGCTGAGTCGATCGTAAGCGGTAAAGGTCTGCAGGCGACTCACCGCCACCTGGTCGGGAAACAGCAGTTCGGCCAGCTGGCGTGCGGGGTGTAGCCAGTCAGCGTGGGCACGTAGCCAGGCGGCCGGCAGCGTCAGGTCCAGCAAAAAGCGGTCTTCAACATGGGCGGCTTCAGGGACGAGCGGCAGGACATCCACCGGGCAGATTGTTGACTGGGTTTCGTGATACCAGTGATTTTTGCCATTCACGCGGCGTGGCTCCATGGGCTTTCCTTGTTCGGTATGTGGCGAACCGCCGTTCCGCGGATCGTTTATGCAGAACTATCCTGGCGTAACCCGGAAGCAGGAGAAAATATTGATACGTGCTAACAAATAGCCGATTGGAATAACAGGTGGGGCGTAAGGCGTGGGGGATGGAAGAACCCTCCTCACCGGGGCGAGGAGGGGAAGGAACTTATTTCAGTTCCAGCTCGTTCATGGCGGCGATATTGAACCCGCCGTCAACGTGAACGACTTCACCGGAGATCCCCGCAGACAGGTTGGAGCACAGGAAGGCTGCGCTGTTACCCACATCTTCAATGGTGACGGTGCGACGGATCGGGGTGACCGCTTCGCAGTGCGCCAGCATTTTACGGAAATCTTTAATACCGGACGCGGCCAGCGTACGGATAGGACCGGCAGAGATGGCATTGACGCGAACGCCTTCCGGACCCATGGCGTTAGCCATATAGCGGACGTTAGCTTCCAGAGAGGCTTTGGCCAGACCCATCACGTTATAGTTCGGGATCGCGCGCTCTGCGCCCAGGTAGGAGAGCGTCAGCAGAGCCGAACCCGGGTTCAGCATGCCGCGGCAGGCTTTGGCCATTGCCACGAAGCTGTAAGCGCTGATGTCGTGCGCGATTTTAAAGCCGTCGCGAGTGACAACGTCAACGTAGTCGCCGTCTAACTGGTCAGCCGGGGCAAAACCGATTGAGTGGACGAAACCATCGAATTTTGGCCAGACTTTTTCCAGCTCGGTGAACAGCGCGGTGATGCTCTCATCTTCAGCAACGTCGCACGGCAGCACAATGTCAGAACCCAGCGCGGCAGCAAACTCTTCTACGCGACCTTTCAGTTTCTCATTCTGATAGGTGAATGCCAGTTCCGCGCCTTCGCGGTGCATTGCCTGCGCGATGCCGTAGGCGATGGACAGTTTGCTGGCGACGCCAGTGATCAAAATGCGCTTACCGGAAAGAAAACCCATAGCTTTAATCCTTATCGTTATTGCTTATTTTTACTTTAACAATCATAACGTTAACATTGTTATTTCAAAATAACTCAAATTTAGCCGGGAATTATATCCCACTGACGACCCCTTGTGTCACGATATTTTTCAGCCGGTCCGCGCCGCGCGGGGCAAAAGTACATCGCGATAGCTGCAGTATATCATCTCTCCTGACGATTATTTGAGCGCGATCTCCGCCAGCAGCAGGCGTCCATTGCTGCCCACGGGACGCAGATTCCGCGGGGATCCACCGCGCCAGCAGAGGCCGCTGCCGGCCGCGCAGCGTCGCCCGGCCAGATCCCACTCGCCGCCTTGTAGAACATAAGCGACCCCCTCGCTGGCAGGGCATTGCAGGTCGCTAACGACCTGAACTGTCGCCGACGCGCGCCCGCGCTGAGTCATGATATTGAAGTCCAGCCCTGGCGCAACGATCCCGACGCTGGACAGCGCCCATTCGCCGGGGAAAGCCCACGGCTGCCAGAGCGCCAGCGGTTGGTCGATATTCTCGCCACACAGCCGTAGCGGCTGCCCCGCCAGCAGAGTAATGACCCGGTCGACGCCAGGAAAGGGGGAGAAAGGGCCATCCGCCTGCAGGGTGGCAATACTCGCTCGCCAGAGAAAAGGGGCATCTGGAGCGGGTACGCAGATGATTTCGCGCGTCTCTCCGCCGCCGTTTTTCCACGGCGTGACGGGGAGCGTCGAAAGTTGAAAAGGGACCATCATGGGCAGCATACCTTAGTTAATCGCTTCCGGCGTCAACAATAAGCACCGCCTTGAGCTAGTTTAGTAACTTTCTGCAATACAAATATTTTACATATTCGTCACAAAATGAGAGTGCATGCAAGGCGGTGAGTTGTCAATGCTTGTATATACAAGAACGATTGAGTGAGGTGATATTAATAACTTGAGTGAGGAATCTATGTCTTCGTTTTCGTCTACAGACGGGCAGTCAAAGAGCAATTATGCTGGAATGAGTGAAAGGCGGTCGATTGATTACATCCCGGAAAGCGAACGGCATGGACACCCTTTTAGCCAGTTCACCCTTTGGTTTGGCGGCAATCTGCAAATTACGGCGATTGTCACTGGCGCTTTAGCCGTTGTGCTGGGCGGCGATGTAGTGTGGTCTCTGGTCGGGCTTCTGGTCGGTCAGATGCTGGGGGCGGCGGTGATGTCTCTGCATGCGCTGCAGGGACCGCGACTGGGACTTCCGCAAATGATCCTTAGCCGCGCCCAGTTTGGGGTTTTTGGCGCGGTGGTGCCGCTGGTGCTGGTTTGCGTCATGTATATCGGTTTTTCTGCCAGCGGCACCGTATTGGCCGGGCAGGCAATGGCTAAACTACTGAATATCAGCCATGTAGCCGGGATGCTGATATTCAGTGCGATTATTATCGTTATCGCCGTCCTCGGTTATAAGGTGATCCACAAGCTGGGCAAACTGGCGAGTATCGTCGGAATTCTCGCCTTCGTTTATATGTTCATCACGCTGCTACTTTCGGCCGATCTCAGTGCGCTCGCGCACAATAACCATTTTTCGCTGCCGACGTTTTTATTAGCCGTATCGCTCTCCTCATCGTGGCAGATCGCTTTTTGCCCCTATGTATCCGACTATTCGCGCTACCTGCCACGCGATGTTTCCGCCACGAAAACGTGGTGCTCAGTGTTTTTCGGCACCGTATTGGGTACCCAAACGTCGATGACGCTCGGGGTTCTGACAGCGGCCATTGCCGGCAGCGCGTTCCCTGGGCACGAGGTGAGCTATCTGGTGGGATTAGGTAAGAGTCAGGCGATGGCCATGGTTATCTATTTCGCCATCTGTTTTGGTAAAATTACCTTCACTACCCTCAATGCGTACGGCAGCTTTATGTCGCTGACCACCATTGTTTCCGCCTTCCGCCGGCAAACCGTGCTGTCGCAAAAGTGTCGCATTGCATTCGTGGTGCTGATGGTGACGGCTTCCTGCATTATCGCGTTGCTTAGCGAACCCGCTTTCTTAAAGCATTTCACGCATTTTCTTCTGTTTCTGCTGGCGTTCTTCGTGCCGTGGAGCGCCATCTGTCTGACGGATTATTATCTTATCTCGAAGGGCGCCATCGATATTCCGGCGCTAAGCGACCCGCAGCAACGCTACGGGTTCTGGAACCTGTACGCGATCACCCTGTATATCGTCGGTGTGCTTATCCAGTTGCCGTTCATTGAGAACCCGTTGTTCCATGGTTCGCTCACGTGGATCTTCGCCGGTAACGATGTCTCATGGATAATAGGCTGGTTTGGCACCGGGGTTCTTTACTACGCGCTGCGCCGCTTTGACCGCCGGTCGCTGCCGGCGCAGAGTCTTTTCCCTTCCACCTGAATGACAAGGGCGGCGTGAGGGCCGCCCCTGCCGTTGCCTGCCAGCTATTTCCCGTCTTTGCGCCAGGCGTCGGCGGTGAGGGCTTCCCCGAAGTGGCCGGCGATCAGGCGCCGGGTCAGGTCGTGCAGCGGCGAGGCCAGCACATCGGCAGTGCTGCCGCGCTCGACCACTTCGCCGTTATGCATCACCAGCACCTGATCGCTGATGTGTTTCATCATTCCCAGGTGCTGAGTGACATAGATATAGGAGATGCCCTGTTTCTCCTGCAGCTCCAGCATCAGGTTGATAAGCTGGGAGCGCATCGACATATCCAGCGAGGCCAGCGCCTCATCGCAGACGATAACCTTCGGGCGCAGGATCAGCGCCCTGGCGAGGCCGAGACGCTGCTTCTGACCGGGCGCCAGCATATGGGGGTAGTAGCTGACGTGGTCCGGCAGCAGACCGACCATGCGCAGGGTGTCGATTATCTGCTTCTGCCGCGCTTCGGCGTCGAGATCGGTATTCAGTCGCAGCGGAAAATCGAGGATCTGCGAGATGCGCTGGCGCGGGTTCAGCGAGGTCGACGGATCCTGAAAGATCATGCGAATCTTCTGGCTGCGGTAGGAGTAATCCCCAAAAGTCAGCGGATGATCGTCAATCAGCAGTTCGCCGCTGGTGGGTTCCACCATGCCCGCCAGCATCTTCGCGAGGGTCGATTTCCCGGAGCCGTTCTCGCCGATAATCGCCAGCGTCTGCCGTTCGCGCAGGGTAAAACTCAGCGGTTTAACCGCCTCAACCGTCTGACGGTGAAACCAGCCGGTGCGGTAGCGAAAGGTCTTACTGAGTTGGCGAACTTCCAGCAATGTTTCGACCATTTCACTCTTTCTCCATGTTCAACGGGAAATGACAGGCGTACAGATGGTTGCGCGCCCCGGTAAGACGCGGCGTTTCGATACACTCGCGCTGGGCGTACGGGCAGCGCGGCCCCAGCCGACAGCCGATAGGCAACTGCTCCAGTAGCGGGATCGCTCCAGGCAGGGTGTTGAGGCGACTTTTATGCGGCATGGCGCTACCGAAATCCGGGATCGCGCGGATTAACGCCTGGGTGTAGGGGTGATGTGGGAGGGTGATCAGCTCTTCGCTGGGCCCGCTCTCCACCGTCTGCCCGCAGTACATGACGTTGATTTTATCCGCCCATTTGCTGAGCATTTGCAGGTCATGGCTGATCAGCAAGATGGTGGTGTTGTTGTTCTGGTTGAGCCGCGTCAGCAGGCGAATAATCTGCGCCTGGGTGGTCGGCTCCATGGCGTTGGTCGGCTCGTCGGCAATCAGCAGACGCGGCTGGTTGGCCAGGGCGATGGCGATCATCACCTTCTGGCACTCGCCCTCGGTCAGCTGATAGGGGAAGCTGCGCATGGCATCTTTGTGATCTTTAATGCCGACGCGGTGCAACAGCTCGATGGCCCGGCGCTTGCGCCAGCCCAGCCGTTGCCACCAGCGGCCCTTGTAGGTCCAGCCGGGGATACTCTGAATCAGCTGCTGGCCGATGCGCTCAGAGGGATCGAGGCACGACTGGGGCTCCTGAAAAATCATCGACACGTTATGGCCGATCAGCTTCCGGCGCTCGCGGTTCGACAGTCGCAGCAGGTCGATGTCATCGAAGCGCATGCGGTCGGCCGTGACCCGCCAGTTGTCTTTGGTTACGCCGCAGA
The DNA here is from genome assembly GCF_051858335.1 of Klebsiella sp. K47. Taxonomy (NCBI): domain Bacteria; kingdom Pseudomonadati; phylum Pseudomonadota; class Gammaproteobacteria; order Enterobacterales; family Enterobacteriaceae; genus Klebsiella; species Klebsiella sp. K47. The sequence continues at coordinate 37,557 of NZ_JBPYUI010000018.1, read as the reverse complement.
TAGCTTTGGCAATAAGGCTTTTCCCGGAGCCGGATTCCCCCACCAGGCCGCGGATTTCGCCTTCGGTCAGCGTCAGGCTGACGCGATCGACGGCTTTTACCCAGCCTTCGCTGGTTTTAAATTCAATGGTTAAGTGACGAATATCGAGTAACGGCATTATTCTACCCCGGCAATGATCGCCCGGCGAATACCGTCGCCCAGCAGGTTGACCAGCAGTACGCTGAGCATAATCGCCGCCCCGGGGAGCATCACGGTCCACGGCGCCACATAGATAAGCTCCAGCGCATCGCCCAGCATGGCTCCCCATTCCGGCGAAGGCAGCTGGGCGCCGAGATCAAGAAAGCCCAGCGCGGCAATATCCAGAATGGCCATCGACAGGGCGCGAGTGATCTCGGTCACCAGGCCGGAGGCGATATTGGGTAGGATGGCGAACAGCAGAATATTCAGCGTCGAGGCGCCGTCGAGGCGGGCGGCGATGATGTACTCTTTCTCCAGCTCATCGTGGACCATGCTGTAGACGGAGCGCACCATGCGCGGCAGCAGCGCCAGCCAGACGGCGAACATCGCATGGCTGAGATGCGGCCCGGCAAAGGCGACGACGATAATCGCCAGCAGCAGCGAGGGGATGGAGAGCAGGGTGTCGAGGATATGGTTCATCACCGCCGAGCGCAGGCCGTGGGTCGATCCGGCAATCACGCCCAGCACCAGACCAAACAGCGTGGCGCCGAGGGTGACGACAAAAGCGCCGCCGACGGTGGGCGCCGCGCCGCTCAGCAGTCGGCTCAGCACATCGCGGCCGAGGTCATCGGTTCCCAGAAAGAAGGAGACTTCGCCATAGCGCGACCACGACGGCGGCAACAGCTGGTAGCCGAGGAACTGCTGGTCGATGCCGTAGGGGGCGAACCAGCCGCCGAAGACGCAGAGCAGCAGCAGGCCCGCGCAGCCGTACAGACCGATCATCGCCGTGGTGTCGCCATAAAACTTACGCCATACGGTGCGCAGCGCGCCGGGCGGACGCTTTTCCAGATAAACGCTATCGTAGGGCATACCATTCCTTATGTTTCAGTGGGTTAGCCATGGCACCGAGAATATCGGAAATTACGTTGACAATAATCACCAGCGCGCCAATCACCATCACTCCGGCGGAGATCGCCGCGTAGTCCTGCTGGCGAATGGCGTTGATCAGCCAGCGGCCCAGTCCAGGCCAGCTGAACACCATCTCAGTGATCATCGCCAGGGTGAGCATGGTGGAAAACTGCAGGCCGAGACGCGGGATCACCGGCGGCAGGGCGTTGTGCAGCACATGGCGCAGTAGAATTTTGCGTCGCGACACGCCGCGGGTGGCGGCCGCTTTTACATAGTTAGTGTCATACACCTCGCTGGTGCTAATGCGCATCAGGCGGATCACTTCAGTGGTGGGGGCGACCGCCAGGGTCAATACCGGCAGCACCATATGCCGGGCGGCGCTGACGATCATCTCATGGCGCCACGGCGAGTCCGAAAGCCAGGCGTCGATCAGCGCGAAACCGGTGACATTTTTCACCTCATACAGCAGATCGAAGCGACCGGAGACCGGAAGCCAGCCGAGGGTCAGGGAAAAGAAGAGGGTCAGGAGCAGCGCCAGCCAGAAGACCGGGATCGAGAAACCGACCAGCGCGACGGCGCTGATCAGGGTATCGGGCCATTTATTGCGCATTACGCCGGCGATCATCCCCACCGGAATGCCTATCAGCAGGGCAAAGCCGAAGGCGAGGATGCACAGCTCCATGGTCGCCGGGAAAACCTCGCGCAACTGCTCAGAAATCAGCTGGCCGTTAATGCTGGAGACGCCGAAATCCCAGTGCAGCACCCCTTCAAACCAGAACAGCCACGCATTCCACAGGGAAGCGCCCTGCAGTGGGGCATGAGGGGTGAAATAGCTCAGGCTGAAACCGACAAAGGTCAGAAAAAAGAGAGTGATCAGCAGCAGCAGCAGACGGCGCAGGGTAAAAATAATCATGGCTTCTTCACCTCTTCGGTATTTTCCCGCGATACGCCAGCGAACGAAGCGTTACCGAAAGGGCTGAGCACCAGGCCTTTCATATCATAGCGGTAGGCCTGCAGCCGCAGCGACGAGGCCAGCGGCAGGACCGGCAGTTCGCGGGCGAGGATCCGCTGCGCCTCTTTGTAAGCGTCCATCCGCGAGGAGAGCTGCTGCGAGAGCAGCGCTTTTTGCAGCACGTCGTCAAACTCCCGGTTACACCAGTGGGCAAAGTTGGTTTGCGAGGCGATGGCCGCGCAGCTCAGCAGCGGTCGGAAGAAACTGTCCGGATCGTTACTGTCCGTCGCCCAGCCGGAGAGCGTCAGGTCGTGGCTCATGTCCATCAGGCGCGCCTCCTGGAAACGTCCCTCTACCGGCACAATAATCACCTTAACGCCAATCTGCGCCATATCCGCCTGGATAAGCTCCGCCGTTTTCAGCGGGCTGGGATTCCACGCCTGCGAGCTGGTGGGCACCCACAGCTTGAGGGTCAGGTTTTCCAGCCCCAGGGCTTTCAGGCGGGCGCGGGCCTCCTGCGGATTATATTCGGTAATTTTAGCGTCATTATCGTAGGCCCACGAGGCCCGCGGCAGCATGGACGCCGCCGTCTCCGCGGTGCCATAGTAGATGGACTGCATCAGGCGCTGGTTGTTAATCGCCAGCGCCAGGGCATGGCGCACCTCAGGATTATCCAGCGGCGGCTTGGCGGTGTTGAAGGCCAGCCAGGCGATGTTCATTCCCGGGCGCAGCGTCAGGCGCAGGCGCGGGTCGTCACGCAGGATCGTCAACTGGCTGGCGGCTGGCCAGGCCAGCACGTCGCATTCTCCGGTCAGCAGTTTCGACAGGCGGCCGGTGCCGCCGGAGCCAAGGTCGACCACCACCTGGGGCATCAACGGTTTGCCGCGCCAGTAGCCGGGGTGGCGCTGCAGGCGAACATATTGTCCGGAGCGGTAATCGGATAGCTGGAACGGGCCGGTGCCAACCGGCTGGCGATCCAGTTGCTCCTGGCGGTCGTCCTGAGTTAAGCGGGCGGCATATTCGGCAGAGGTAATTGACGCATAGTGGGTGGCCAGATGCCAGAGGAACGAGGCGTCCGGCCGCTTGAGGCGAAACTCCACGGTCTGATTATCCAGCTTGCGGACGCTCTCCACGCTGTCAGCAAACTGCAGACTGTCGAAGTAGGGAAAACTGCTGCCGTTGACGTTGTGCCACGGATGGTCGCGGTTAAAAATACGGCCAAAGGTAAAAATGACGTCATCGGCATTAAAGTCCCGCGTTGGGGTAAACCACGCCGTGCGTTGAAACGGGACGTGGCGGCGCAGGTGAAAGCGGTAGGTGGCGCCGTTATCGAGAACTTCCCAGCTCTCCGCCAGCTCGGGGACCAGCCGGTAGGTATAGGGATCGACGTCAAGCAGACGATCGTAGATCTGAGCGGCCAGTGTATCGACAATCAGGCCGCTGCTGACTTTCTGCGGATTAAAGGTATTAACCTGGCCGCTGACGCAATAGACGAAACTGCTATCGCGGATATCGGCGCGGTCGGGGAGCGCAGGGGCGGCAAAAGCTGGCCCACACAGCAGGGAAACGGCTGCCAGGAGAGATGACAATTTCAGGCGCATATTTTCTGTTTGATTATAGAGCTGAACTCTATCTTATTAAGATTAATAGACATTCACCACCGCCTTCAACAAGCCTGAGGGATAATGCGGTTACCGGGTGCGTATAGTATTCAGTCAATTGATTAAAATAGTCGCGGAACCGAGTCTGTATAGTGAAACATGGTAACTTTTTATCGCCGATATCGCCAGTCAGCTCTGTTTTGCCGCGGTTGACCAAACGGCGACGACGTGCGGACGCTAGAGAATAGATTCAGTATAGCGGGGAGAAAGCCGATGACCCGACGGGCGACTAGCCGTACCCGTCGGGTGTGATACAGGGGGAGCGTGTTTCGATTATTGTGACAGTGTCACTTTATGATAGTCCATATTCTGCAGGTCCTCCAGCAGCCCGGGGCCAACCGGCTGCCACTGCAAGCGCTCGCGGGTCCATGCCGAGCTGGCGCGCAGGTCAAGGGCGGTAAACGGCGCAAACCAGCCGAACCAGGCGTCGACCTGCGACTCATCCAGGTGGGTCAGCGGCAGGTTTAATCCGTGGGCAATTACCGCGGCAATATCGCGTAACGCGATCCCCTCTTCGGCCACCGCATGATAGCGCTCGCCGGCCGCGCCCTGAAGCAGCGCGCTGACATACAGACGTGCGACGTCATCGACATGGGCGGCTGACCAGCGGTTGCTTCCCTCGCCGCGCAGGGCTACCGCCCCGTTGGCGACCGCGCGTTCGATATAGCAGGTCAGCAGTCCCTGACGCACGGTGTCATGCACCTGCGGTAAGCGGACCACCCTGACATCCACCCCCGCCTCCAGCAACTGCTGGCCGGCGAGCTCTGAGGCGGTGCGCGGGCTGGGGTGCGCTGAGTTGAAGAACGACTCCCGGGCCGGGGCGCCGCTCCCGTCGTCGCCCATCAGCGTGCCGGAGGTGATCACCAGCGGCCGCGTGCTGCCTCGCAGCGCCTGGCCCAGGGCCAGGATCGCCTGGCGGTCTTTCTCGCAGTTAGCGGCAAAGCGGCTGAAGTCGTGGTCGAAGGCGGTATGGATCACCGCGTCGGCGTTCCCGACGCCAGCCAGCAGCGACTCCGGGGCATCCAGCGTGCCGCGATGCACCTCGGCGCCGGCCGCCTTCAGGGCCTGTGCGGTGCTCTCGCTGCGCGCGAGGCCGATAACCTGATGGCCCGACGCCTGCAGCGCCGGAAGAATACGTGAGCCGATAAATCCGCTCGCGCCGGTAAGAAATATACGCATCATGGATCTCCTGAATGGGTTTCAGGCGTATCCTACCTGCGATGTCATACTATAAAAGTAGAGACATTATCGGGGTATAAATTCTAACAGGCAGAAACCACAGGCAGATGATGAACACTTCTGACAACCATGCTTTAGGCGATTTTCTCCGCGCCCGCCGCCAGCGTCTCGATCCGGCAACGTTTGGCTTCCCGGCGGGACGCCGGCGCACCCCGGGGCTGCGCCGCGAAGAGGTCGCGCAGCTCGCCAGCATCAGCCCGACCTGGTATACCTGGCTTGAACAGGGGCGCGGTGGGGCGCCTTCCCGCGAGGTGCTGGAGCGGATCGCCCGCGGTCTGCGGCTGACCACCCCGGAGCGCGAGCATCTGTTTATTCTCGCCTTTGGCCATCCGCCGCAGACGCGTCTGACGGTGACGGATGATATGACGCCGCGGCTGCAGCGGGTGCTTGACGCTTTCACCATTCCGGCGATTATCCGCACCGCCAGCTGGGACGTCATCGCCTGGAACGCGCCGGCGGCCAGGGTGCTGACCGACTACAGCCAACTGCCGCTGGCGGAGCGCAACGTGCTGCGCCGCCTGTTTACCCGGCCGGAGGCCCGCTGCACTCTGGAAGACTGGCAGAGGGTGGGGCAGCTTATCGTCAACGCCTTCCGCGCCGACGTCACGCGGATGGGCGCCACGAAAGAAACTGACCAGTTGATCGCGGAGCTCAGCCAGCAGAGCGTCGAGTTCGCCCGTTTCTGGCAAAGCCATGACGTCGCCGGCCACGGCGAGGGCTATAAGCGCATTAATCACCCGCAGATGGGTCCGCTCGACCTGGAATTTACCTCCTTTGCCGTGGAGGGCCGTCCCGATCTTTCCCTGCTGGTCTTTAATCCGGCAACGACGGAAAGCCAGCGGAAAATTCACGGTTTACTTCAGGGGGCGGGATCCGCGCCTGAGGAGAGCTGAGGGGTAAATTCATACAGCACCAGCGCATTGCTCTGCAGCGAGTCGATCCGCAGCCAATAGCCATCGAGCCTGGCTTCATCCACGCTGAGCGCCGGACGGGCCTGATGCATCAGCCACTGATAATCCTCGGCGTCAGGGCCGCTGCGGCTGCGAAAGGCGTCCACCAGCGGGAACAACGCGCCGTGGTGCTGATCGAACAGGTGCTGTTTGATGCGCCAGCTGCCATCCAGGCCCTGCAGCCGCACGCTGTAGGGCTGGCTGAAGCGCTGGATAAAGGCCGCTTCGCTGGAGAGCCAGGGATTGTAGACCACCGTATTGCGCAGCAGCAGCTGGTAGTGACCCTGGTGGTGGAGCAGCAGCAGGTTTTTATCGTGAACCAGGATCTCGCCGCGCAGCCGCCGCCAGAGCCAGAGTACCCAGTAAACCGGGCGCGGCAGGCCGTGCAGATAGTGCAGCGCCAGGCTGGAGGTATCGAGCTTGCCGTTGGCGCGAGCTTCGCCCTGGAGGCCTGAATTTAACCAGAAGCCCGCCAGCCAGACCTGGTCCGCCACCCCCAGTAGATTATCCATCAGCAGCGCGCCGCGAAAAAAGCGGCCGTTGGTATCCCGTGTATCGCCGGTCAGCGTATTCCAGGAGAGCAGCCACAGCGGCAGGTTGAGCTGACGCTGGCGCAGGGCGCTGTGGATCTGCCGCAGCTTGTGCAGCGGATAATGTTCGCTGGAGGCCAGGCGGCGGCTGTCTGCCTGGGCCAGATCCAGCTGTTCGTTGGCATCTGCCTGGCAGGCGAGAAAATCCGCCTCTGCCAGCAGCGGCGAGTGGAACAGCGGATCGTTCCCGGGATCGCTGGGAGCAAAGCGGTGCCAGATCCCCAGCTGCGGCTGCGGCAGCAGGCGATGAAGGACCCCGCGCTGCTGCCGCCAGGCGGCCTGGCGCGCAGCTTCGCTGGCCTGCGGCGACCAGTGCCAGACAAAGCGCCAGCTGTTGAGCGTGGCTGGCGGAAAATGGTTGGCGGCGAGCTGCAGGAAGCGCTGCAGCAGGTCACTGCGGGTGGTGACGCCGGTGTGCAGGATCACCTGCCAGCCCATCGCCGCCAGCCAGCTAAAAATCTGCTGCAGGTTGTACCAGCAGGCGTAGCCGGCCATCTGCGGATCGTCCCAGCCGGTGCCGAACAGCCGACTGCTGAGAAAGGGATCGTTGATATCGATGGCATACACCGGCAGGGCGTGGTGCAGCTGTTCGAGTTCCCGGCGCACATCTGCGCGCAGCAGATCGTCCAGTTCGCGCACGGTCACCACCATCCGGGTATGGCGCAGCGCTACGGGGCGCGCTGGACGATCGCGCAGATTGATCTCCCGGGTCTGCGGTGGGTTGATCGGCAGGGGGGGGCTTTCCCGGTCGCGTGGTTCCGGCTCATTGAGTCGCGCATACAGTCGGTCGGCCGCCACCGGCTGCCAGCGATCGGCCTGCGGCGGGCGCGGTCTGGCAAGCTCCAGAGGATGCTGTTCACGATACTGGCGCGGCGTCACGCCGTGCTGGCGCTTAAACAAATCGCTCATCATTCGCGTACTGGCGAATCCCTGTTCGCGGGCGATTTGCTGGACGGTTTTGCGGGTGGTTAATAGCTGGTCGGCGGCGTGGCGCAGGCGCAGCGCGGTGAGGTACTGGACAAAACTTACCCCGACCTCTTTGCGAAATAAGCGTGACAGCCAGGCCTCGGAGACAAATTCCGCGGCCGCCACCTCCTGCAACGAGAGGCGACGCTGATAGTTAGCGTCGATCCGCGCCACCACGCTGGCTATTCTCCGGCTCCATTTTTCGGTATCGCGTCGGGGCGTGGAGGCGATGGGCTGGCTAAAGCGCGTGGCCAGCAGCAGCGCTATCTCACTCAGCCAGCGGTTGGCCTCCAGTCGGTAATGGCCAGGATGATTGACCAGGCCGCTCACCAGCAGCTGGCGCATCAGGCGGCGCAGGCCGTCATCGGCATCCCGGGTGCGCGGCGTTATCTGGTAATCGACGGCAAAAAAGGCATTATCGAGGCGGGCCAGCCAGCTGGCGGAGAGGGTGAGGATCATCACGGCGTTGGCCCCGGCGCTGCGCAGGCTCCAGCGACGGTTGCGGTTAACGATCGCCAGCCCGTCGGCGGCGAGCGGCTGCGACGCACCTTCGGCCACCGCCAGATTTACGCTTCCCTCCAGTACCCACAGCAGCGTCAGCAGATCGCTTTCCGGCTGGGTCAGCTGACGCACATCGCGTACGGTGACGCTAAAGTCGCCTGCATGGTGCTCCACATGACTCTCCTCTGTAGACAAAAAACAACCGGTTGTTTTTTGTCATAACCGATATGAACCGATATGTATGAAAAACACTCATTGATTTTTCGTCAATATAAAACAAAAAAGCGCGCCTGCAAGCTGAGCCACCCGCATAAACTCGAAAGTGTCGTGCAAACACAACACAGGAATAACAAAAATGACACATCCGTTGCTAGAAGCATTGCAGGTTAACGAGGCGCAATTTATTGCTCTGCGTCGTCGGTTCCACCAGCAGCCGGAGATCGGCTTTGAAGAGCACCAGACCAGCAGCGAGGTCGCCCGACTGCTTGGCGAGTGGGGATACGAGGTTCACCGCGGCCTGGCGGGCACCGGAGTGGTGGGCACGCTGCGCGTCGGCGAGGGGAAAAAACGCCTTGGCCTGCGGGCGGATATGGATGCCCTGCCGATGCAGGAGCGGAGCGGTAAGCCGTGGGCAAGCCAGGTTGAAGGGCGCTTTCACGGCTGCGGCCATGACGGACACACCACCACGCTGCTCTACGCGGCTGAATATCTGGCGCGCACACGCCAGTTTAACGGGACGCTGCAGCTGATTTTCCAGCCCGCGGAAGAGTTGCTGTACGGTGGGCGGGTAATGGTCGAGGACGGTCTGTTTGACCAGTTCCCCTGCGACGCCATCTTCGGCCTGCACAATATGCCGGGTCAGCCGCTGGGTAAAATCGGCCTGCGCGACGGGGCGATGATGGCCTCCTCCGATACGCTGCATATTGAAGTGAAGGGCGTTGGCGGCCACGGCGCGGTGCCGGAGCATACGGTGGATGCCACGCTGGTGGCCTGCCATATTACCCTCGCGCTGCAGTCCATCGTCTCGCGCAATATCACCCCGTTTGAGCCAGCGGTGGTGACCGTCGGCAGCATCCAGGCCGGACATGCGCCCAATATCATTAACGATCACGTGCTGATGAAGCTCACGGTGCGCACCCTCAATGAGCAGGTGCGCGAGACCGTACTGCAGCGGATCCATGATATCGCCGTGGCCCAGGCGGAGAGCTTCAATGCCACCGCCACGCTGACCCACGTCAACGGCAGTCCGGTGTTGCGTAACGATCCGGCGACGAACGCCATGGTGCGGGAGGTGGCGACAGCGCTGTTTGGCGCAGAGCAGGTGGGCGAGGTGAAGCCGTTTATGGGCAGTGAAGATTTTGCCTTCATGCTGGAGCAGCACCCGCATGGCAGCTATTTCACCATCGGCGCTGGCGATGAGCCGGATCGCTGCATGGTGCATAACCCGGGGTATGACTTCAACGACGCGCTGTTGCTGACCGGCGCGGCGCTGTGGTGTGGCCTGACGGAACGCTATCTGCGCTAATCACGAGAAACGGGAGGGCCATGCGATGAGCACTGTCACAATAAGCGACACCCCGTTTGTCGGCAACGATCGCCTGCTGGTGGGGATTGTGTTAAGCGTTTTAACCTTCTGGCTGTTCGCCCAGTCGGTGATTAACGTGGTGCCGGCGATGAAAAGCAGCCTTGATATCTCTCTTGAAACCTTAACTCTGGCCGTCAGTCTCAGCGCGCTGTTCAGCGGCTGCTTCGTGGTCGCCAGCGGCGGCCTGGCGGACAAGTTTGGCCGGATGCGGATGACCACCCTCGGGCTGGGGCTGAGTATCGTCGGCAGCGCCATGCTGGTGGTCGCTCAGGGACCGGGGCTGTTCCTGGCCGGCCGGGTGCTGCAGGGGCTGTCGGCAGCCTGCATTATGCCGGCGACGCTGGCGCTGATTAAGACCTGGTATGAGGGGCGTGCGCGGCAGCGGGCGGTCAGCTTGCTTCTGGGTCATCGGCTCGTGGGGCGGCAGCGGTCTCTGTTCCTTCGTCGGCGGGGCTATCGCCACCGGTCTGGGCTGGCGCTGGATCTTCGTCTTCTCGATCGCCGTTGCCCTGCTGGCGCTGTTTTTGCTGCGCGGCACGCCGGAGAGCCGCAGCGCCAGCGCCAGCCAGCATAAGCTGGACGTCGGCGGTCTGCTGAGCCTGATTGTTGCGCTGGTGCTGGTGAATCTGTTTATCAGCAAGGGCCACGGCTGGGGCTGGAGCAGCCCGCTGTCGTTGACCATGCTGGCCGGGGCGCTGGCGGCGGGGACGATATTTATCCGCAACGGCATGCGCAAAGGCGAGGCGGCGTTGATTGATTTTGCGCTGTTCCGCAATCGGGCCTACGGTGCGGCGGTGCTGTCGAACTTTCTGCTCAATGGGGCGATTGGCACCATGATGATCGCCAGCATCTGGCTGCAGCAAGGGCACCACCTGACGCCGCTGGAGAGCGGGATGATGACCCTCGGCTATCTGGTGACCGTCCTGGCGATGATCCGGGTCGGCGAGAAGCTGCTGCAGCGCTATGGCGCCCGGCTGCCGATGATGGCCGGTCCGGTGTTGACCGCTATCGCCATCGCGCTGATATCCTGCACCTTTCTCGAAAAGACGCTGTATATCGGGGTGGTGTTCGCCAGCAACGTGCTGTTTGGCCTCGGGCTGGGCTGCTACGCCACGCCGTCGACGGATACCGCGGTGGCCAATGCCCCGGAGAACAAAATCGGTGTCGCCTCGGGGATCTATAAGATGGGCAGCTCGCTGGGCGGGGCGATGGGTATCGCCGTGACAGCGTCACTTTTCGCGCTGTTTTTACCGCTGGGCATGGCCCATGCCGCCCAGTATGCCCTGTGGTTTAACGCCGTCTTATGTCTGGGGGCGATGGCGGTGAGCACGCTGCTGCTGCCGCGCGCCTCTCACAGCTGATGCTTTTTCAGCAGCGCGCGGAGCTGGTGATAGGTTAATCCCAGCAGCTCCGCCGCCTGCTTCTGATGATACTTCGCCTGCTCCAGACTCCGCTGCAGCAGGCGTTTTTCCTGCTGGAGCTGGAAATCGCGCAGATCCAGCGGTAGCGCGGGCAGCTCATCGCCGGGCGCGGCTTCCGGCGGAGAGCCGGGGGACTGACGAAAAGGGTTAATAATAATCGCGTCCAGCTCATGTTCGCTGTCGCCGTGGCGATACACCGAGCGCTCAACGACGTTCTTCAGTTCGCGAATATTCCCCGGCCAGCGGTAGCCGAGCAGCGTCGCGGTCGCTCGTTCGCTAAAGCCGGGAAACAGCGGCAGACCGAGTTCGCGGCACATCTGGATGGCAAACTGGTTGGCGAGCAGCATGATGTCGCTCTGCCGGTCGCGCAGCGGGGGGAGCTGTACCACGTCGAAGGCCAGGCGGTCGAGCAGGTCGGCGCGAAAATGACCTTCCTCGACCATCTGCGGCAGGTCAGCGTTGGTGGCGCACACCAGCCGGACGTTAACCTGCAGCGGCTGGCTGCCGCCCACGCGCTCCAGCTCGCCATATTCAATCACTCTTAACAGCTTCTCCTGCACCAGCATTGGGGCTGTCGCCAGCTCATCGAGAAACAGCGTCCCGCCGTCGGCGCGCTCGAAGCGCCCGGGATGGCGCTTGCTGGCCCCGGTGAAAGCCCCGGCTTCGTGGCCGAACAGCTCCGAGTCGAGCAGATTATCGTTCAGCGCCGCGCAGTTCAACGAGATAAACGGCCCCTGCCAGCGGCTGGAGAGGTAGTGGAGACGGTTAGCGATAAGCTCTTTCCCGGTGCCGCGCTCGCCGATGACCAGCACCGGTTTATCCAGCGGGGCCAGCCGGGAAACCTGTTCCAGCACCTCGAGAAAGCTGTTGGCCTCGCCCAGCAGATTATCCTTGTACTGCGCCATGATGAATTTCGCCATTAAGTAGTGTAATTAACCAGGTGACTGTAGCAATGCCCAGCACGTTTCGCAACCACCCTGTTTAAAATCAATAAGATAAAAAGTTGGCACGCCATTTGTATTAGCTAAGCCACAGGTGAATGCCTGAAACCAGAACTATGAGGATTGAAATTATGGGTATTTTTTCTCGTTTTGCCGACATCGTGAACGCCAACATCAACTCCCTGCTGGAGAAAGCGGAGGACCCGCAAAAGCTGGTGCGTCTGATGATCCAGGAGATGGAAGACACGCTGGTTGAGGTGCGTTCGACATCGGCCCGCGCGCTGGCGGAAAAGAAACAGCTGTCCCGTCGTATTGAGCAGGCGGTCGCCCAGCAGGCGGAATGGCAGGAAAAAGCCGAGCTGGCCCTGCGCAAAGAGAAAGAAGATCTGGCCCGGGCGGCGCTGATCGAAAAACAAAAGCTGACCGACCTTATCGCTCAGCTGGATCATGAAGTGCAGCTGGTCGATGAAACGCTGGCGCGCATGAAGAAAGAGATTGGCGAGCTGGAGAACAAACTCAGCGAAACCCGCGCCCGTCAGCAGGCGCTGGCGCTGCGCCATCAGGCGGCGAGTTCGTCCCGCGATGTGCGTCGCCAGCTGGACAGCGGTAAACTGGATGAGGCGATGGCGCGCTTTGAATCCTTTGAGCGTCGCATCGATCAGATGGAAGCGGAAGCGGAGAGCCACCGCTTTGGCAAGCAGCAGACGCTGGATCAGCAGTTTGCCGAACTGAAAGCGGACGATGAAATCAGCGAGCAGCTGGCGGCGTTGAAAGCCAAAATGAATCAGTCCAACCAGTAAGTATGATTGCGCGGCGCGGCGTTGCGCCGCGGCTCACCCCCTGTAAGGAGTACACATGAGCATGCTTTTTCTCGCCATTCCGCTGACGCTGTTTGTGCTGTTTGTTCTGCCGGTCTGGCTGTGGCTGCACTACAACAATCGCGGCGCCAACGGCAGTCTGACGCAAAATGAGCAGCAACGGCTGCTGCAGTTGACCGATGACGCGAAGCGGATGCGCGAACGCATTCAGGCGCTGGAAGCGATCCTGGACGCCGAACATCCGAACTGGAGGGACAAATAATGGCCGGGCTGGATCTGAATAAAAAACTGTGGCGTATCCCGCAGCGCGGGATGGTAAAGGGCGTCTGCGCGGGCATTGCTCAGCATCTTGATGTCCCGGTGAAGCTGGTGCGTCTGATTACCGTGCTGGCGATGATTTTCGGCCTCTTTTTCTTTGTCCTGGTGGCCTACATCATTTTGACTTTTGCTCTGGATCCGATACCGGACAGCGAGCTGTACGGTCATAAAGCGCCGAGCAATGGCGATCTGCTGGCCGCCGTGGATGCCGAACTGGCCTCCGGTGAACAGCGTCTGCGTGAAATGGAGCGGTATGTGACCTCCGACACCTTTACGCTGCGCAGCCGCTTTCGCCAGCTGTAAACCCTGTTTTTAACGAATGAGGCAACGCATGAATAGCAAATGGCAACGCGCCGGGCAGCAGGTGAAGCCCGGTCTGAAAATCGTCGGTAAGCTGGCGCTGCTGACCGCGCTGCGTTATGGCCCGGCGGGCGTTGCCGGCTGGGCGGTTAAATCGGTCGCGCGTCGGCCGCTGAAAATGCTGCTGGCGGTGGCGCTGGAGCCGCTGCTCAGCCGGCTGGCCAACCGCGTCACGCGCGGGATGAAATAATGCCGCCGTGGGGAAGGCGCAAAAGGATTAACGTTGTCCTGCTTATCCCCGGCAGATAGCTTATGATGACGAGACATACCTTCAGGGCATAACGGACTGGCGATGAAGCGACTGAAAACTGAATTGAATGCGCTGGTCAACCGCGGGGTTGACCGGCATTTACGTCTGGCGGTGACCGGCCTGAGCCGGAGCGGTAAAACGGCGTTTATCACCGCGCTGGTCAACCAGCTGTTGAATATCCACACCGGCGCCCGCCTGCCGCTGCTGAGCGCCGCACGCGAAGAGCGGCTGCTCGGCGTCAAGCGCGTGCCGCAGCGGGACTTTGGCATTCCCCGATTCACCTACGACGAAGGGCTGGCCCAGCTGTACGGCCAGCCCCCCATGTGGCCAACCCCGACGCGCGGGGTGAGCGAGATCCGTCTCGCGCTGCGCTACCGTTCGAATGACTCCCTGCTGCGCCATTTTAAAGATACCTCCACGCTGTATCTGGAGATTGTCGACTATCCGGGCGAGTGGCTGCTCGACCTGCCGATGCTGGCGCAGGATTATCTGAGCTGGTCGCGACAGATGACCGGGCTCCTGCAGGGACAGCGTGCGGAGTGGTCGGCCCGCTGGCGGCAGCTGTGCGCCGGGCTGGATCCGCTAGCCCCTGCCGACGAGGCTCGGCTGGCGGATATCGCTGCCGCCTGGACGGACTATCTCCACGCCTGTAAGCGTGAAGGGCTGCACTTTATCCAACCCGGGCGCTTTGTCCTGCCCGGAGAAATGGCGGGCGCGCCGGCGCTGCAGTTTTTCCCGTGGCCCGACGTCGACGCCGTCGGCGAAGCCAAGCTGGCGCAGGCCGATAAACACAGCAACGCCGGCATGCTGCGCGAACGCTACAAATACTATTGCGAAAGGGTGGTGAAGGGGTTCTACAAAGAGCACTTCCTGCGCTTCGACCGGCAGATTGTGCTGGTGGACTGTCTGCAGCCGCTCAACAGCGGGCCGCAGGCGTTTAACGATATGCGCCTGGCGCTGACCCAGCTGATGCAAAGTTTCCATTACGGGCAGCGCACCTTGTTCCGCCGGTTGTTTTCGCCGGTTATCGACAAGCTGCTGTTTGCCGCTACCAAAGCCGATCACGTCACGATCGATCAGCACAGCAATATGGTGTCGCTCCTGCAGCAACTGATTCAGGACGCGTGGCAGAACGCCGCCTTTGAAGGGATCAGTATGGATTGCCTGGGGCTGGCGTCTATTCAGGCGACCCAGAGCGGGCTGATTGAGGTGAATGGCGAGAAAATTCCCGCCCTGCGCGGCAATCGCCTGAGCGACGGCCAGCCGTTGACCATCTATCCCGGTGAGGTGCCGGCGCGCCTGCCGGGCCAGGCCTTCTGGCAGCAGCAGGGATTTCAGTTTGAAAACTTTCGTCCGCAGGTCATGGATGTCGATCGGCCTTTGCCGCACATTCGTCTCGACGCGGCGCTGGAATTTTTGATTGGAGATAAACTGCGATGAGCGAACCGTTAAAACCGCGGATTGATTTTGATGGGCCGCTGCAAGCGGAGAAAATTCCGCCGCTGAAAGGCGCTCGCGCCTTCGACACCCTGGAGGCGGACAACTTCGCGCCAGCGCGGCTGGTGACCGGCGAAGAGGAAGAGGGGGCGGCGGAAGCGGTGGTGGAGTCGGTCCTGCGACCCAAACGCAGCCTGTGGCGGCGGATGGTCAGCGCCGGACTGGCGATCTTCTGCGTCAGCGTCGTGGCGCAAGGCGTGCAGTGGACGGCTAACGCCTGGCAGACCCAGGACTGGATTGCGCTGGGCGGCTGCGTCGCCGGGGCGCTGATCGTCGGGGCCGGCGTCGGTTCGCTGGCCACCGAGTGGCGCCGTCTGTGGCGACTGCGCCAGCGCGCCCACGAACGCGATGAAGCGCGCGATATGCTGCACAGTCACGCGGTCGGTAAAGCGAAAGCGTTTTGTGAGAAGCTGGCGCAGCAGGCCGGGCTGGATCAGTCGCATCCGGCGCTGCAGCGCTGGTATGCCGCGATCCACGAAACGCAAAGCGATCGCGAAGTGGTGAGCCTTTATGCGCAGCTGGTGCAGCCGGTGCTCGATGCCCAGGCGCGGCGGGAAATCAGCCGTTCGGCGGCGGAGTCGACGCTGATGATTGCCGTCAGCCCGCTGGCGCTGGTGGATATGGCGTTTATCGCCTGGCGGAACCTGCGGCTGATCAACCGAATTGCCACGTTGTACGGCATTGAGCTCGGGTATTACAGCCGTCTGCGACTGTTTCGCCTGGTGTTGCTCAATATCGCTTTCGCTGGCGCCAGCGAACTGGTGCGCGAGGTGGGGATGGACTGGATGTCGCAGGATCTGGCGGCCCGGCTGTCGGCGCGCGCCGCGCAGGGCATTGGCGCCGGCCTGCTGACCGCCCGTCTCGGGATCAAGGCGATGGAGCTGTGCCGCCCGCTGCCGTGGATCGCCGATGATAAACCGCGACTCGGCGATTTTCGGCGCGAGCTGATTGGGCAGTTGAAAGAGACCCTGCAGAAAAGCAAAACCCGCCCGGAGAAGTAACCTCCGCTCAGAGACATTGCCGGGCGGCGGCTTCGCCTTGCCCGGCCTTCGACGTCAAGCTCTGGCACGCGCACCCTGGCAATATTCGATTAGGCGCATTCCGCCGCCAGCCACTCGCTGAAGGCGCGAAAGCGCGGGCGGGAACGGTTCTCCTGCGGACAGATCAGGTCATAGCCAAAGGGCGAGGGCGCTTCATTTTCAGACAAGGCCACCAGCCTGCCTGCGTCGAGCAGCGGCTGGATCAGCGTTTTACGCCCCATCACCACGCCGAGTCCATTGAGCGCCATCTCGATGGCCAGCGAGTGGTTATTCACCGCGTAATACCGGCCGTCAAAAGGTAACGCCTGTCCGCTGTGCTGGCACCACAGGCGCCATTCCGCAAATTGATCCTGTACGTCGGTGGATTCGCACGCATGGATCCAGACGAGCGCCGCCGGGTCGCCGCCGCTCAGCGGACGATACTGCTGGCGATAACGCGGGGAGCAGACCGGGAGCAAACTTTCCGCCATCAGCCGCTGTTGATAAAGATCGGGGTAGCGCGTAGCGCCGTAGTAAATTGCCAGATCCACCCGCTCCTCGTTAAAATCCATCACCCCGGCGCGCACGCGAAACTGCAGATTCAGTCCCGGCCATTGCGCCTGAAAGCGCGGCAGACGCGGCATCAGCCACAGATGGGCCAGCGTCGGCGCAATACCAATATGCAGTGTGCCGCGCAGATCCTGATCGCGAATATCCTCAATTTCATCGTTAATCGCCCGCAGCGAATGGCTTAACGTCGCCAGCAGCCGCTTACCTTCCTCTGTCAGCGCCAGTTTACGCGTCATGCGGATAAACAGGCGAAACCCGATGTGCATCTCCAGCCTGCGGATCCGATGGCTGACCGCTCCCTGGGTAAGGTTCATTTCATGCGCGGCAAGGGTAAAGCTCAGGTGGCGGGCGGTCACCTCAAAGGTCTGCAGCAGCGCAAGGATGCTTTGTTGCTCAAGCACAGATTGTCTCCCTTATGCATTAATTGAGTTCATGCATAGGCCGATTTAATTCGTTTGTTAGGCCAGTTTTGCCGGTTTTAAATAGTTATATCGTAACTAAACCGAGGTATACCATGTCAGGACTCAAAATTGTGGTGATTGGCGGTGGCTCCAGCTACACCCCGGAACTGATTGAAGGTTTGCTCAACCGCTATCACGAAATGCCGGTCGCTTCGCTATGGCTGGTGGACATTGAAGAGGGCAAAGAGAAAGTCGAGATTATCGCCGGACTGGCGCGGCGAATGATCGCCAAAGCCGGGCTGACTATTGAAGTGGTGGCCACCCTTGACCGGGAAAGCGCGCTGCGCGATGCCGATTTCGTCTGCTCGCAGTTTCGCGCCGGCTGCCTTGACGCCCGGATCAGCGATGAACGTATCTCCCTCAAGTATGGCTTGATCGGCCAGGAGACCAATGGCCTTGGCGGCTTCGCCAACGCCTGCCGCACCATTCCCATCGCCCTGGAGATCGCTGCCGATATGGAGCGACTGTGTCCCGACGCCTGGCTGCTGAACTTTACCAACCCGTCGGGGATGGTGACCGAAGCGATCCTGCGCCACAGCCGCATCAAAG
Organism: Klebsiella sp. K47; assembly: GCF_051858335.1. NCBI lineage: Bacteria > Pseudomonadati > Pseudomonadota > Gammaproteobacteria > Enterobacterales > Enterobacteriaceae > Klebsiella > Klebsiella sp. K47. The sequence goes on along the minus strand of NZ_JBPYUI010000018.1, from coordinate 19,823 downwards.
CCGTCGGCCTGTGTAACGTGCCGGTGATTATGCAAAAAGGGATAACCACTCTGCTGCAATGCGCTGACGAAAAAGAGGTGGTGATGCAGGTCGCCGGCCTGAACCACTTTATCTTCGTGCGCCAGATCCTGCACAAAGGTAAAGAATGGCTGCCGGAGGTGATAGCCGAGATCAACGCCGGTCGGGATCCGCTGGTGCCGCGCAACATTTCGCCGTTCCGTTGGCCGTCGCATCTGCTGCAGGGCTTAGGCATGATCCCCTGCGCCTATCTGCGTTATTACTACATGAAAGACGATCTGCTGCGCCAGGAGCTGGCGGAGGCGGGCGGCGAAGGAACCCGCGGGGAAGTGGTTAAGCAGCTGGAAAAAATCTTGTTTGACCAGTACCGCGACCCGCACCTGGCAGTCAAACCGAAGGCGCTGGAAGGGCGCGGCGGCCAGTACTATTCCGAGGCGGCCTGCGAGCTGATGAATGCCATCTACAACGACAAGCGGATTATCATGCACGTCAATACGCGTAATAACGGCGCCATCAATGGCCTGCCGGATGACTGCGCGGTAGAGGTCAGCTCGCTGATTACCGCTTCTGGTCCGCTACCTCTCAATGTGGCGCCGTTCCCGGAAGATACCCTGCGTTTGCTGCAGCTGATGAAATCATTTGAACGGCTGACTATCGAGGCCGCGCTCACCGGCAACCGCCACACCGCATGGCGTGCTCTGATGCTGAATCCGCTGATCGTCAGCGGCGAGAAGCTCGAACTGGCGTTGGATGAGGTGATCGCTGAGAACCGTCAGCGGCTGCCTGCTTTCCACGCCTGACCCAAGACTCACCGGCCGCCTGGCCGGTGATTTAACCACTGACCGTCTGACTTTACGCCACAGCGCCCATTTTTCCGCCACACTGTCAATAATTGTTGACAGTTAGCTTCCCGAAAACCCATTCCTGGCCTATTATTCTCCCGTCATTGGCACTTTTAGGGTGAACACTCCCATGCGTCTTGAAGTCTTTTGTGAAGACCGTCTCGGTCTGACTCGTGAATTGCTCGATTTGCTGGTGCTGCGTGGTATTGACCTGCGCGGTATCGATATTGACCCTATTGGCCGAATTTACCTCAATTTCGCCGAACTGGAATTCGCCACGTTCAGCAGCCTGATGGCTGAGATCCGCCGTATCGCCGGCGTGACGGACGTGCGCACCGTGCCGTGGATGCCGTCTGAACGTGAACACCTGGCGCTCAGCGCGCTGCTGGTAGCGATGCCGGAGCCGGTGCTGTCGCTGGATACCAAAGGTCGGGTGGAACTGGCGAACCCCGCCAGCTGCCTGCTGTTTGGCCAAAGCCAGGCGAAGCTGCGTAACCACCCGGTGGCCCAGCTGATCGCCGATTTTAACGTTCAGCGCTGGCTGGAGAGCAGCCCGCAGGAGACGCATGCGGAGCATGTGGTGGTGAATGGGCAGAACTACCTGCTGGAAGTGACTCCGGTCTATCTGGAAGGCGAGCATAACGAGCGAGTGCTGACCGGCGCCGTGGCGATGTTGCGCTCAACCGTGCGCATGGGACGCCAGCTGCAGACCATGACCAGCCAGGATACCAGCGCCTTCAGTCAGATCCTCGCGGTGGGGCCGAAAATGCGCCACGTGGTGGAGCAAGCGCGCAAGCTGGCGATGCTCAGCGCGCCGCTGCTGATTGTCGGCGACACCGGCACCGGTAAAGATCTGCTGGCCCATGCCTGCCATCTGGCCAGTCCGCGGGCGGGCAAACCCTATCTGGCGCTCAACTGCGGCTCCATTCCCGAGGACGCGGTCGAGAGCGAGCTGTTTGGCGACGCGCTGCAGGGCAAGAAGGGCTTCTTCGAGCAGGCCAACGGCGGCTCGGTGCTGCTGGATGAAATTGGCGAGATGTCGCCGCGCATGCAGACCAAGCTGCTGCGCTTTCTCAACGACGGCACCTTCCGCCGCGTTGGCGAGGATCATGAAGTGCACGTCGATGTGCGGGTGATCTGCGCGACGCAGAAAAACCTGATCGAGCTGGTGCAGAAAGGGCTTTTCCGCGAAGATCTCTACTATCGCCTCAACGTCCTGACGCTGTATCTGCCGCCGCTGCGCGATTGCCCGCAGGACATCATGCCGCTGACGGAGCTGTTCGTGGCCCGCTTTGCCGACGAGCAGGGGATCCCGCGGCCGAAGCTCTCTGCCGATCTCAGTACGGTGCTTACCCGCTACAGCTGGCCCGGCAACGTCCGCCAGCTGAAGAATGCCGTCTATCGCGCACTGACCCAGCTGGAAGGATTTGAGCTGCGTCCACAGGACATTCTGCTGCCGGACCATGACGTCGCCTCGCTGCCGGTGGGCGAGGAGGCCATGGAAGGGTCGCTGGACGACATCACCCGCCGCTTTGAGCGCTCGGTGCTGACCCAGCTCTATCGCAGCTACCCCAGCACCCGTAAGCTGGCGAAGCGGCTGGGGGTGTCGCATACCGCCATCGCCAATAAGCTGCGTGAATATGGTCTGAGTCAGAAAAAGGGCGACGAATAATCCCGCCAGGCCGGCGACTCACGTCGCCGGCATCCCGGCCTGCAAAGCGGGCCAAACCTGTATATACTGGTTTTTTAATCCTTTTTCCGGGGTGGTGCATCTTGGCGTCGCGTCGCGCGATCGGGCACTGGCTGATATTGCTGCTGCTCTCTGTTCTCTTTTCCTCGCTGCTGTTACGAATACACCTGCCGGCAGCGCTGCTGCTGGGGCCGCTGATCGCCGGTCTCATTTTGAGCCTGCGCGGGGTGAAGTTGAGCATCCCTCGCCCCTGTTATCTGGCGGCGCAGGCCATCGTCGGCTGCATGATCGCCCGGGCGATTAATCCCTCTGTTTTTGGCGTGCTATTCAACAACTGGGCGCTGGTGCTGGCGATCCTGTTGACCACCCTGGCGATAAGCGGCCTTACCGGCTGGCTGCTGGTCCGCTACAGCGCGCTGCCGGGCGCCACTGGCGCCTGGGGAAGCTCTCCCGGCGGCGCGTCGGCAATGGTGGTGATGGCCCAGGAGTACGGGGCCGATGTGCGGCTGGTGGCGCTGATGCAGTATCTGCGGGTGCTGTTTGTCGTCGGCGCGGCGGCGCTGGTGGTGCGCTATGCCCTGGGCAATGAAGCACAGGAAATGACTCAGGATATTGTCTGGTTTCCATCGTTGACCCTGAATTTCCCTTTCACGCTGCTGCTGACGGCGGTGGCCTGTTGGCTGGGCATGCGGCTGCGCATCCCCTCCGGGGCCATGCTGCTGCCGATGCTGCTTGGCGCCCTGGCCCAGGGCGGCGGCTGGCTGATGCTGGAGCTGCCGGAGTGGCTGCTGGCGATGGCCTATGCGGTGCTGGGCTGGACGGTGGGGCTCCAGTTTAATAAAGCCATTTTTCTGCTGGCCCTCAAGACGCTGCCGCAGATTATCGCCTCCATCCTCGGACTGATCCTGATGTGCGCCCTGATGGCCCTTGCCCTGACCCACATTCTGCAGATGGACTTTATGACCGCCTATCTGGCCACCAGCCCCGGCGGGCTGGACACGGTGGCGATTATCGCCGCCGGCACCCGGGCGGACATGTCGTTTATTATGGCGCTACAGACGCTGCGGCTGTTTACCATTTTGCTGACCGGCCCGGCGATGGCGCGGGCTATCTCCCGCTATGCGCCGCGGCAATAAAAAGCCCTCGCAGAGCGAGGGCTGGGCAGATCGAATGTCCGCGAGCGCGACGCGCCCGGGCAATCTGTTATCAGGCTTTCAGGGCGGCCAGCGCGGCGTCGTAGTCCGGCTCTTCGGTGATTTCGTTCACCAGCTGGCTGTAGACGACCTGATCGTTTTCATCGATTACGACCACCGCACGCGCAGCCAGGCCAGCCAGCGGACCGGTGGCGATGGCGACGCCGTAGTCAGCGAGGAAGGACGCGCCGCGCAGCGTGGACAGGGTGACCACATTGCTCAGGCCTTCTGCGCCGCAGAAGCGGGACTGGGCGAACGGCAGGTCAGCGGAAATGCACAGCACTACGGTGTTGTCCAGTTCAGCGGCCAGCTGGTTGAATTTACGCACTGATGCGGCACACACGCCGGTATCAATGCTCGGGAAAATATTCAGTACTTTACGTTTGCCGGCGTACTGGCTCAGCGCGACGTCAGAGAGATCTTTGGCGACCAGCGTAAACGGCTGCGCTTTAGCGCCTGCCTGCGGAATGGTGCCCTGAACAGAAACGGGGTTGCCCTGGAAATGCACGGTTTGTGACATGGTTATCTTCCTGTTTACATATAGTTAACGTCGCGAGTAGTGTATGACATCCGCCAGCTACACGGCAAACCCTATTTAACATTTACCAGAGAGGACAAGGGAATGCGTAACGTGCGAGTGTATGAGGAAGCCTGGCCGCTCCATACCCCTTTTGTGATCGCCCGTGGTAGCCGCAGCGAGGCAAAAGTGGTGGTAGTGGAACTGGAAGAGGACGGCGTGAAAGGGGTAGGCGAATGCACACCGTATCCCCGCTATGGCGAGAGCATCGCCTCGGTCATGGCCCAGGTGATGGCGATCGGCGAGCAACTGGAGGCGGGGCTTACTCGCGAACAGCTGCAGCGGCTGCTGCCGGCAGGCGCCGCCCGCAATGCCATTGACTGCGCGCTATGGGATCTGCAGGCCCGGCGCGAAGGCAAAACCTTGGCCCAGTTGTTGGGCGTGGCGTTGCCTAACCGGGTGATTACCGCCCAGACGGTGGTCATTGGCACGCCGGATCAGATGGCGGCCAGCGCCGCGGCGCTGTGGCAGGCAGGGGCCCAGCTGTTGAAGGTGAAGCTCGATGATCGACTGATCAGCGAGCGGCTAATCGCTATCCGCCAGGCGGCGCCGGAGGCTACGCTGATTGTTGATGCCAATGAATCCTGGCACAGCGAGGGGCTGGCGGCGCGCTGTCAGCTGCTGGCGGACCTCGGTGTGGCGATGCTTGAGCAGCCGCTCCCCGCCGACGACGACTCGGCGCTGGAAAACTTCGTTCATCCGCTGCCGATTTGCGCCGACGAGAGCTGCCACATCCGGGAGAGCCTGCCGCGGCTGCGCGGGCGCTATGAGATGATCAATATCAAACTGGATAAAACGGGCGGCCTGACCGAAGCGCTGGCTCTGGCCGGGGAGGCGGAACGGCAGGAATTTGAACGGATGCTGGGCTGTATGCTCTGCACCTCGCGCGGGATCGCCGCCGCGCTCCCTCTGGCGCCGCTGGCGCGCTTCGCTGACCTCGACGGCCCGACATGGCTGGCGGTGGACGTTGAGCCGGCGCTGCGGTTCAGCACCGGCGTGCTTCATCTTTAAGCCTGCCAGCGCAGCAGATCGGTCATCGCCGGCAGGTAACGCTCCGTTGCCTCGTCGGCGGAGACCGGCGGGAACTCGGCGGTGATGCAGGGGAGTCCGATATCGGCGCACCAGCTGCCAAAGGAGCCCGGCGTGTCGTAGCCCACGCTGCCCACCAGCGGCAGGGAGAAGGCGTCGGCCAGCCAGCGACCCAGCGGGCTGTGGCCCGGATCTTCGATACAGGCCAGCGGATCGTGAAAGGAGACCACCCACGCCGGATGAATCTGATGGATCAACTGACACAGGGCCTCGGTCTCCCGTTCCGAACCCGGCTGCTCACCGGTCAACAGCACCACGTCGCGCTCCGCCGCCGCGCTATTCCAGCGGTAAACCGTTTCCCCTTGCTTCCAGTTGGCTGCCGGAAAGTTACGGTTGAGGTCAACGCCGCGGGCATTGGCGCGCAGCCCGAGCTGACAGCCGTCAGGATTGACCGTCAGCACCACGTGGTGGCGGCGCAGCTCGGGTTTCAGGGTGCGCAGGGCGCAGGAGAGGGTCACAATCGACGAATTCTCATCACCGTGGGTACCGGCAATAATCAGCCCGCTACGGCTGTCGGCCTGCGGCGCAGGAAACCACAGCAGCGGCGCGCCCAGTTCCGAGCTGCCATACTGCCGGGTTCCCGGCGGAAAGTCGCCGCGCTGCGGGCGAGGACGTGAAATAGACATAGGGCTTCCTGTGTGTCGTTATTATTTAGTGTTGGCGAAAAGCGTATCGGGATCAAACCCATTCCCTGAGGCGTGAAATCCGACGGCACATCAATTTTCTATCATATGTCGTTTGCAATTTCAGGTGATGAAACAAATAATTATCGCTCTGTTGGCGGTATTTTTTTCATTTTAAAGGGGATCTTATGAAGTATCCTGTCGCTTTGACATGCGGCGCGCTGTGGTTAGCCAGCGTATCTTCTCTGGCCTGGGCGGCTGACGTACCGCCGGGCACGGTACTGGCGGAAAAACAGCTGTTAGTGCGCCATATCAAAGATGAACCCGCCTCGTTAGATCCCGCCAAAGCGGTGGGCCTGCCGGAAATCCAGGTGATCCGCGATCTGTTTGAAGGTTTAGTCAATCAGGATGCGAAAGGCAACCTGGTTCCAGGCGTAGCGACCCGCTGGCAGAGCAACGATAACCGCGTCTGGACCTTTACCCTGCGTGATAATGCCCGCTGGTCCGACGGCACGCCGGTTACTGCCGAAGATTTCGTCTATAGCTGGCAGCGTCTGGTGGATCCGAAAACCACTTCGCCGTTCGCCTGGTTCGCGGCGCTGGCGGGGATCGCTAACGCGCAGAACATTATTGACGGCAAAGCCGCGCCGGAGACCCTGGGAGTCACCGCCGTCGACGCCCACACCCTGCGGGTGCAGCTGGATAAACCACTGCCGTGGTTCAGCAACCTGACCGCCAGCTTTGCCTTCTATCCGGTGCAAAAGGCGAATGTCGACAGCGGGGCGAACTGGACGCGGCCCGGCAGCCTGGTGGGCAACGGCGCCTATGTTCTGAAAGACCGTGTGGTCAATGAGAAGCTGGTGGTGGTGCCGAACACGCACTACTGGGATAACGCCAAAACGGTGATCCAGCAGGTCACCTTTGTGCCGATTAACCAGGAGTCCGCCGCCACCAAGCGCTATCTTGCAGGGGATATCGATATCACCGAGTCTTTCCCGAAAAATATGTACCAGAAACTGCTGAAGGATATTCCGGGGCAGGTGTATACCCCGCCGCAGCTGGGTACCTACTATTACGCTTTCAATACCCAAAAGGGGCCGACGGCGGATGAGCGGGTACGCCTGGCGCTGAGCATGACCATCGATCGCCGGGTGATGGCGGAGAAAGTACTGGGGACCGGGGAAAAACCGGCCTGGCGCTTCACGCCGGACGTGACGGCGGGCTTCACCCCCCAGCCGTCACAGTTTGAGAGCATGAGTCAGGCTGAGCTTAATGCCCAGGCGAAAGCCCTGCTGGCTGCCGCGGGCTATGGCCCGAATCGTCCGCTGAAGCTGACGCTGCTGTATAACACCTCTGAGAACCACCAGAAAATTGCCATCGCGGTGGCGTCGATGTGGAAGAAAAACCTCGGCGTGGAAGTGAAGCTGCAGAACCAGGAGTGGAAAACCTATATCGACAGCCGTAACACCGGCAATTTCGACGTGATCCGCGCTTCGTGGGTAGGGGACTACAACGAGCCGTCCACCTTCCTGTCGCTGCTGACCTCCACCCACAGCGGAAATATCTCGCGCTTTAACGATCCGGCGTACGACAAAATCCTCGCCCAGGCGGCGGTAGAGAATTCGGCCAAAGCGCGTAACGACGATTACAACGCGGCGGAAAAGATCATTATGGTCAAAGCGCCGATCGCGCCGATCTACCAGTACACTAACGGCCGATTGATTAAGCCGTGGCTGAAAGGCTACCCGATCACCAACCCGGAAGATGTGGCCTACAGCCGTACCATGTATATCGTGAAGCACTAACCGGTACTGGTTGCCTGATAATGTCAGGCAACCATCGCTGATCCCCGAGCTGGCGCGTCTTGCCGCGCCAGTTATTTATTAATAAGTAAATTAGCCAATTGAGAATTTGGTGCTTTAATCTATGCCAGATCTTAAAAATTAATATCGTCTTTCCTATAATGATGAACCAGAAATAAATAATATTTCATGTTCGAGATATATAAAAAAGCTGTTCTTTGCATATTATATGTTCAGTAACTGGTCGCACCGAAGATCGACTTAAGTGAAAATACCAGTTTTCTGTAATCCTGAATTACTAACAATGTACATTGATTTCATATGTCCGGTATGTTAGGTAGCACCATAGAATAGACGAGAGGAAACTATTTCTGTTATAACTGTCTGCAATATTATTTGTTAAAGAAGGAAATTAATGATGGCAAATATACTTCGCTCAATACCTATGCTATTAGTGATTGGTTTTAATCTATTGCTGGCCATCCTGTTTAGTTTGATCTATGCCAGGAAGCATCCGGAAACTGATCTATTCATCATCATAACATTTACTGGTATGTTATCAATTTCCACATATATTATAAGTTTCTACTCTGTTTCGACCTTTGCAACTAAGGAGAAAAAGAAAATAAAAGGTGTCTTTCCCAGACGAAGAGGTAAACTAAAAAGAATTATTACAGACTCGATGGTACTAATCTTGGTTTTTTTTGTTTCAGGCTCGATAGTATTTTCAGGGAGTGATTTGAATTATGGTCTTGCTCTCTTAGCCATTTCAACAGGCTATTTTACTTTCTTGCTTGTTAATTATTATTTTTTGTGTATGTCAAGAGTAAAAGAAAAGATAGTCAAAATAATAAATAAAATCCTTTTTATTGTGTTCTCGATTATATTGTTTTTTTCTAAGATGATTGCAAATGGTTTTGTTAAAGAGTTTTTTGATGTTGATATCGCTAAAGTTCCTTATATTAGTTGGTCATTCTCGATTTTGTTTGCCATTCCATTTTTTTTGATTACTTCCCACGTGGGGTGTATGATTTTAGAAGGTACAACAGATTTATTCCGGACAAGAAAAATTAAAGTGCCTCCGATGATCCATTATTCGATATTTTGTTTATCTTGCGTTTTTTTTAGCATTAGTTATATTTCTTATTTGGGTAGCGCAGGTTGGTTATTTAATGCTGTGACCAAAAAGGTTTATTCTTATGATACCAGAAGCTCTTTTCGATGCAATAATAAGTACTGGACGATTCCAGAGTTAGGGAAAGATGCGAGGTATCTCGCTGAAACATCTGATAGTTACCGTGTTATCTATATTAGAGGAAATAATATTAATGTGGAAGTTGTAAAATGTAAAAAAAACGAAGGATATATCCTTTTTCCCATTGAAAATGCTAACGATATATTAAAAAAGCAGGTTCCAAAGGGAGGCTGACTCACGTAAGGTTGCGAATATTGAGTCTTGATTTAGTGCGGATAGGGGTACCTCTTGCCATAGTTCAAAACACGATCCAGGCAACCTCAGCTACATTCGCAATGTATCAATGACCGCTCTCAGCGCGGGTGACACATTGCGGTGCGGGTAATAGAGAAATGAACCTTCCAGACGCTGGCTATAACGCTGGAGCACCCGGATAAGTGTGCCCTGGGCTAGATCGTCGGTAATCAGCTCTTCCGGGACATAGGCCAGCCCCAGACCGAGCCTCGCCGCTTTGGCCTCCATATAGCTATCGGCGAAAGCCCACTGTCCCTGAGGTGGGTGGGTGATTTTTTTGCCATCCACATTAAGTTCCCAGGCGTAAAGGCTGCCGTCGCCGAACTGATAAGCGATGCAGGGGTGGGCGACTAAATCGGCGGGCGTTTGTGGAAAGCCGTAGCGGCGAAAATGTTCCGGTGTACCCACCACCGCCATCTCCATATCGGGCGAAATGCGTACCGCAATCATGCCACTCCCGACTTCCGGGCCCAGACGCACGCCCGCATCGAATCGCTGCGCAATAATATCGACAAACCGGCTTTCGCTGATCAGTTCCAGTCTGATATCGGGATAGCGTTGTTTAAATACTGCCAGCTTCGGCAGCAGGACTTTATCAATGGCATGCTGGCTGGCATTGATGCGTACCGTACCGGAGGGCGTCTGACGATAGTGGGCCAGCGTGGCGAGCCCCATATCTAAGGCGTCGAAACCGGATTCGACGTTGTGATAGAGCTGCTCACCTGCCTGAGTGAGCGACAACCGGCGGGTGGTACGCACCAGAAGCTGAACGCCCAGGCGTTCTTCAAGTTCACGAACCGCACGGCTTACCCCGGACTGCGCCAGGCCAAGTCGTTGCGCTGCGGCGGTAAAACTGCCTTCCCGCACCACCTGCATAAACAGATAAAGGTCATTATAGTTTTCCCGTTTCGCCATTATCCTGCCTCGTCACCCAGATGCCATTTAGAACAATATGGTATTAATTTTAGCATTTTCCAGCCTCTAATCAGAACCATTACTGCTGGCTACACTAAGCGCACGACAACAAAGCACAGCAGCGTTGTCTACTGAAGACTTGCATTGATCACGTTTATTTAGGGGAATTTTGATGACGGTTTTCACCAAAAAACTGACAGCCGCGATACCCGCCATGCTGCTTTGCGCCTCATTAACTGGAGTCACAACGATGAGCTCTGCTGAGACAACTAACCCGAATGCGCCTGTTTCACTGATTGAACAATGGGATAAAACGTTTGCTGAGAGCTTGAAAGTGGATCACCGTAAGGTGACCTTCCAGAACCGCTACGGGATAACCTTAGTTGGCGATCTCTACCTGCCGAAGGATCGCGGTGAACGCAAACTGGCAGCTATTGCCGTGAGCGGTCCCTTCGGCGCGGTAAAAGAGCAGTCCAGCGGCCTGTATGCCCAGACGCTGGCCGAACAGGGGTTTGTCACCCTGGCATTTGACCCATCGTATACGGGCGAAAGCGGTGGCTACCCACGCAACGTGGCCTCACCGGATATCAATACCGAGGATTTTAGTGCCGCGGTGGACTTTCTGGGCCTGCAAAAAGAGGTGGATCGCAACCGTATCGGTTTGCTCGGCATTTGTGGCTGGGGCGGTATGGCCCTGAACGACGCGGCGATGGATACACGCGTCAAAGCGGTGGCGACCAGTGTCATGTATGACATGAGCCGCGCGATGGGGCATGGAGTGGGCGATGGCAAAGACCGCTACACGACAGCCGACCGCCGAGCGGTACTGCAGTACTTGAACGCGCAGCGCTGGAAGGATGCGGCAAACGGCACTTCCGCACCCGGTGGGCATGACATATATGTTGATGATAAAGGCAACATCAGCGCTGCCGATCGTATTTTGCCGGAAACCTTGCCCGCCAACCCCAACCCGGTCCTGAAAGAGTTCTTCGATTATTAACGTATGCCGCGTGGTTTCCATCCGCGTTCGGTTAATTCAACCGGGGCCTGGAATGCGACGATGCCGCTGTCGTTTATGAATATGCCGCTGCTGAGTTACGCCAGCGAAGTGACTATTCCGACGCTTATCGTGACCGGCGAAAAAGCCCATTCACGCTATTTTGCCGAAGATGCCTTTAAGGCCATCGGCAGTAAAGAGAAAGCGCTGGTGATTGTCCCAGGCGCAAACCACGTCGATCTCTATGACAACGTCGCGGGCAAAATTCCCTTTGCGACGTTCGCGCAATTTTTTAAAACCAACCTGAAATAGATCTCCTGTGCCGGAGACATCCCCAAAGCCGCCACGCGCCTGCGGGCGGCTTTGTCTTGTCGGAGAGAAATAATGTCTGCATTAGGTCACACCCGGGCACACTGGAGCGGCGTCCTGGCGATGACGCTCTGCGTATTTGTGCTCATTGCCTCAGAATTTATGCCGGTCAGTCTGTTGACACCCATCGCGGGTGATTTACACATTACCGAGGGATTAGCCGGTCAGGGCATTGCGCTTTCTGGCGCGCTGGCGGTACTGACCAGCCTGACGATATCCCGTCTTACCGGATCGCTGGACCGTAAATGGCTGCTGCTGGGGCTCACGGCGTTGATGGCAGCCTCTGGGGTGATTATTGCCCTGGCGTCCAGTTTCCCGGTTTATATGCTGGGCAGAGCGCTCATTGGGATCGTCATCGGCGGCTTCTGGTCGATGTCGACGGCAACGGCCATTCGGCTGGTGCCGCAACGCCAGGTCCCCCGCGCACTGGCCATCTTTAACGGCGGCAACGCGCTGGCCACCGTTGTGGCAGCGCCGCTGGGCAGCTACCTGGGGGCCACCGTCGGCTGGCGCGGCGCCTTTTTATGTCTTGTCCCGCTGGCGGTGCTGGCCTTCGTCTGGCAATGCATTAGCCTGCCGTCGATGAAAAGTCCGCGCGCACCACAGCGGCAGGGATCGGTGCTGCGTCTGTTCCGTCTTTCTACGCTATCCCTGGGATTGCTGGCCTGCGGACTGTTCTTTATGGGACAGTTTACCTTATTTACCTATGTGCGACCGTTTCTGGAGACGGTGACCCAGGTCAGTCCTTCTGGTCTGTCCCTGATATTGCTGACAATGGGTATCGCCGGTTTTATCTGCACGCTGCTTATTACGACCGTTCTGAATGCCCGATTTTATCCGACGCTGGTGGCTATCCCGTTGTTAATGGCCGCAATTGCCGGAACGCTTCTGCTGGCCGGACACCACACGGGATCGGTCGCCGTACTGTTAAGCCTGTGGGGGCTGCTGGCGACGGCGGCGCCCACCGGCTGGTGGACATGGATTGCGCGGACGCTGCCCGAGGATGCGGAGACGGGCGGCGGGCTGATGGTCGCCGTGATCCAGCTATCGATAGCCCTCGGGTCAACGGTAGGCGGCCTGGTGTTTGATAGTCTGGGATGGCACAGCACTTTTGCACTGAGCGGTCTGTTACTGCTGGGCGCGGCAGGGGTGACTTTTCTGCTCTCTGTCAAAATCAGATCATCTCAGCGCACTGCGATTAATGAATTGAATGCATAAGTCAAATCAGGAATGAGAGGCTAATCGTGACCGCGTTCCTGTCTTACCATGGTGTTTTAACAAGAGGGGAGCTTCACCGTGGAATATTCAGTATTAAGTAACGCTCGCAAAATGCCGATGCTGGGTTTCGGCGTTTTCAAGGTGACCGATAAAGCGGAGTGTAAGCAGGCGGTGTTGAACGCCATTCGCACCGGTTATCGCCTCATCGATACCGCTGCCGTCTACGATAATGAAGATGCGGTGGGTGAGGCCGTGCGCGAAGCCATCGCCGAAGGTCTGTGTACCCGCGAGGCGCTGTTTATTACCTCCAAACTGTGGGTCCAGGACATGGCCAACACCGGGATGGCGAAAACCGGGATTGCCGCGTCATTAAAAAAATCGGGCCTGGAATACTTTGATCTTTATTTGCTACATCAGGCGATGGGCGATTATTTCAGCGCCTGGCGTGCGCTGGAAGAGGCCTATGAGGCCGGTACCCTGAAAGCGATCGGCGTCTCCAATTTTTACCCCCATGTGTTAGCTAACTTCTGCGAAACTGTCAGAATTAAGCCAATGGTGAACCAGGTTGAACTGCATCCTTATTTCGCGCAGCCCGCGGCGCTGGAAGCCATGAAGCATTATCACGTTCAGCCTGAAGCGTGGGCGCCGTTAGGCGGTGGCAGACATAATCCGTATCAAGATGCATTGCTGCAGGGGATCGCCGATGCGCACCAGAAAACCATTGCGCAGGTTGTTCTGCGCTGGAACGTGCAGCGTGGCGTCACGGTGATCCCTAAATCCACCCGCCAGGAGCGCATTGAAGAAAATTTTGCTATCTGGGATTTCGTATTAACAGATAACGAAATGGCGCAAATCAGCGCCCTGGATTTAGGCTATGTTGGCGAAGCGGTAAAACACTTCAACCCTGAGTTCGTTCGCGGATGTCTGGGGGTGAAAATCCACGACTGACCGCGGCACCGATTGGCTCCATCTTCATCTCCCCGCCTGCGCCGCGGCGACGGGCTCGGTATGCTGGTTAGCGCCCACGCGTTTGCCGCGATGGTTGTCAATGCGGTAGTCGATCGTCACGGGCAGCTGACTGGTGACAGTTGATCCTCTGGCCGGTGACATGTCGGTTGGATGCTTCCGTCGCAGTGGCCTTTAAAGCGGCAGTCTCACGGGAAATTTTCGCTGCCAATGACCGCGTGACACTGCGCTTTATCGATGCGGGAGAGATCTTTCCTGCCGAACGCCTGGCGCTGGCGCGTAACGATGAGCACTTTGATGTCGATCCGTTAGCGGAAGGCGGCAGAGGCTTGCGGCTTATTCTGCGTGCGGTGGACTATTTTAATGTGGAAACTGGCGCCGGGGAGAATGTGACTACCCTGATAGAAGCGTTGCCTGATACCCGCCTAAGCCATGCCACCGACGATCGCTGCGGGTGAGGGAACAGACGTTGCCCCCGGGTGAATCACCGGGGGAATTTCCCCACCCGCGTTCACCGGCTTCATCATCTTATTGCTGTGCCTGGGCAGCGGAGTGCACGCCAAGGTGATGAGGACGGATGATATCTAATGTCATCATGGCTGATTTGCAGAAAATGCATTTCGCACCAAAAGGGTTTTTTTCAGTGACGTCAAACTGGGACGTTCTGTACTGGGAGCCATGGCAGCATGGGCATCTAAAATGGATATGTTCGATCATAATGTAAACCTTGTATGGGTGATGTTCTGTTGAAAAGACAATGGTCGTTTCAGGAAAATTAACGCGGCTGATTTTAGTTGGTGGTAAGCCGGGTTTTGTGTCAGATGGCGGACTTTTTAAGGAGCCGACAAGGATCTGACAGGGCCTGTTTACAGAAAAAGCAAACTACTAACGGGACTGCTCAAAGGAAGGTGGTATCAGGGATAACGCCTGGAGATGAGAACACGTACTCAGATAATAACTTTTTGTCTGGTAAATCGACTCAACGATTAACGCACGTGCCGTGAATAATAGCAAACGTTATTTTAGCCTTCCGGATGCCTGCTGCGCCAGGGGAGGCTTCATCAGCGCCGTCACCCAGTCGATAAATACCTGTACCCGGGCAGAGAGCTGCCGATTACTGGGATAGAGCAGGGAGAGCGGCAGCGGCGCAGGACGAAAATCGGCCAGCACTTCCGTTAACGCGCCCGACGCCAGATCGGCCTCAAGGCGGGGCAAGGGCGCCTGATACAGGCCAAAGCCAAGCCTTGCCGCTTCGGCGCCGACGTCGGCATCGGAAGTCAGCAGCCGACAGGGCAAACTGACCTCGCTCTGACGGCCATCCTGGGTAAAGCTCAGCGGCAAGGTACGTTGCGCGCGCGATGAAACAAACCCGATCATCACGTGGCCCGTCAGTCCTTCAATCGTATGCGGGGTGCCGTACCGGGCGAGATAGGTCGGGCTGGCGCAGGTGATCTCCTGCAACCCGGCGAGCGGCCGGCAGATCATCTCGCTGTCGGGGAGATGGCCGCCGCGAATGACGCAGTCGACTCCCTCGCGAACCAGATCGACGTCACGCTCGCTTTCGCCGATCTGCAGCGTAATGTCCGGGTAGCGGGCGAGAAACTGCGGCAGCGCGGGCAGAAGCAGGGTCCGTGCCAGGTTGCCCGCCACGTCTACCCGAATGGTGCCGGAGATGCTCCCCCCGGCGCTGCGGTTGGCCTCCTCAAGGGCCGCCAGAATGGACACGCAGCGCTGATAATACAGCGAGCCTTCTGCCGTCGGCCGTACGTGCCGGGTGGTACGATGTAGCAGCCGCGCCCCGAGACTGACCTCCAACGCTTTAATAGCCGCGGTCGCTACTGGCCGGGAAGCCCCCAGATCCGCGGCGGCGGCACTGAATGAGCCCCGTTCGACGATGCGCACAAACAAGGTCAGAGTATCCAGTTTATCCATGACATTGTTCCAGCTGGCAAAACTATCCTGTCGCCCAACGCGGTCTTATCGTCGGCATTCAGGGGCTTATAATCGCTCATGTTTTCAGCAGAGAGAAAAGGAGAAAACATGAACAATAGCGCAAAAATCGCCCTGGTGACAGGCGGCAGCCGCGGCCTGGGACGCGCGACCGTCGAAGCGCTGGCACAGCGCGGCGTAAATGTAGTACTGACCTACAAAACGCGTCTTGCCGAGGCGAACGAGGTGGTTACACGGGTTGAAGCACTGGGCGCCCGGGCGATCGCGTTGCCTTTCAGCGCCGGCGAAATCGACACCTTTGACGCATTTGTTAGCGCTTTTCAGGGCGCGCTGACGGAGCTGGGCGCCGATAAATTTGATTATCTGGTCAATAATGCCGGCAACGCCAGCGGCATGGGATTTCTTAACGCCACGGAAGCGGAATTCGATGCGCTGTATCGCATCCACGTGAAGAGCGTTTTCTTCCTCAGCCAAAAACTATTGCCGCTGCTGGCCGATGGCGGGCGAATAGTGAATGTCTCGTCCGGCCTCACCCGCATCGTGATGGCGAACCGGGCGCCCTATGCGATCATGAAATCCGCGGTGGAAACCCTGACTCGCTATATGGCGTTTGAGCTGGGCAGTCGCGGGATCACGGTGAACTGCGTGGCGCCCGGCGCCATCGCCACCGATTTCAGCGGCGGGGTGGTGCGGGATAACTCGCAGGTCGCTCAGGCGGTAGCGAACATGACGGCGCTGGGCCGACCTGGCCTGCCAGAGGATATCGGGCCGATGATCGCCTCGCTGTTATCCGATGATCATCGCTGGGTGAATGCCCAGCGCATTGAGGTTTCCGGGGGAATGCGCATCTGAGCGAAGAAAACCGGGGCTGTTTTCATCCGTAGTCAATCGATATGTCAGTGGATGCCGATATAGCGCGACGCTGTGGAGAGATAAGGAAATAATGATCTGCCGCGTTGCTCGTTAAATATTAGTGATTGACCTTATTGCCTGAATGCGCAAGATTATTGTTGAATAAACAGTCAATATGCTAAATATATTTAATGCATGTATGAAAGGATTTAAGATATGGATTTTGAAAATGAATTGACCAGTAAGATCCTTGATCCCATTCACGGCACTATTCGTTTGACGACACTCGAGATTGCCTTTATCAATCACCCCCTGTTCCAGCGCTTACGCAACATTAAACAGAACTCTTTTTTATATAAGGTGTTTCCCTCTGCGGTGCACAGCCGCTTCGAACACTCTCTCGGGGTGCTGCATTTATCAAGTGAAATACTCAATAATTTACGCCTGAATGCGATACGGTATCAAAAGAAATATGATGATGGCCATGTGTTTGGTCATATCGATCAGATACCAAAACACAACATTCAGGAGTTGAGACTCGCTGCCCTGATGCATGACATCGGGCACGGGCCGGTATCCCACCAGTTTGAGAGTTTTATGCCTGGTAAGCACGAATTCTCCGATGTTCTCCCCACGGCCTACCATTCAATCATTGATGTATTAAGCAAGCCAGAACAGAAAGTTGAACATGAACAGCTTTCGCTGTTGTTCAGCCTGATGATTTATCATGATCTGAGAAAACAAGGTAAGGTCGATGACGAAATAAATATCGAAAATGTGTTAAAAATTATCGAAAAAAGATACGGTGACCAACAGATCATTGAGGAAATTAATGGAAAGGCAACAGATATCCTGCCGTTAATGACCTCGATCATCTCTTCCTGTCCGATCGATGCCGACCGGATGGATTACTTGCTCAGAGATGGCTATTTCTCCGGCGTCAAGTGTGGCATCTACGATTACAATCGCTTGTTTATGTCAATTGTCCCGGTCGAGGAACAGGGAAAATTGTACCTTGCTTACAAAGAGAGTGGGATTGATTCGATCGCTGAGTTTATTGGGGCGCGCTCCAGCCTTTTCTCGCAGGTGTATTACCATAAAACAAACCGCGCCTTTGCGACGATGTTGAGCACATTATGTGAGATTATGCAAAGCAAGGATCCACAAAATGTCATTATCGCTGACGTTACCGACCGTATCGTTGACCATAGCGATGAAAGCTTCATCGACGCGCTGAAGGAGTTTTATTTGGCGTGCAGTGATGATTATTTTTTGAATGACAAGGTTGGTGAATGGATAGATATCAGCGATACCGAGGCGGTTAATAAAAAAATACTTGCTGACATTATTAACCGACACCCATGGTCGAAGGTCTATGAGGCCAAACACTCTGTGTATAAAGCTAACATCGCTGACAAGGAAAATAAGGCGTGGAAGAGTCAACTCACCGGGTTATTGACTTCTGTATTACAGCCTCATTTCAAACCACATGAATTTGCCGTTGATATTGTCTCCGACTGCGCCTTTAAAGACCTGGATAAAACCGAAGTTAAGCTTTTGGTGAAAGATCTTAAGAACCGCTACGAAATAAAACCGTTAATTGAATGTGGTGATAAGTTAAATCAGTATCAAATCATCAAATATTGCATTCGGGTATTTGTTGACCGCGATATCAAAGAACGCGTAACTCCTGAAATAATCTATAAAATCAATGAAATAGTGGTCAAGCAGATCGCGTTGCTGAATTGATGATGCCCGTCAGGGCAGCGATAAATCTTTCAGGGGCTGGTTTTTTAACCGGCCCCTGAAGATAAGCGGTAAATCGTGGCGCATCCCCGCCATCGGCATAACATACAACAGCGCGTTTACCCGAGACTAAACACCGCGCTGAGGCATAGATTCCCGCAGGGGAGCGGGTGGCTCAACAAAAACACCGGCTCAGTATGGTTATTCCGCCAGCAGGGCGGCGAATTTCGCCAGCCACTGTGGATGAGCAGGCCAGGCGGGGGCGGTAACCAGGTTACCGTCCACATGCGCCTGGTCGATACCAATATCCGCATAGTGCCCACCGCTCAGGCGCACTTCCGGAGCGCAGGCGGGATAGGCGCTGCAGGTCCGTCCCTGCAGAATACCGGCGGCGGCCAGCAGCTGCGGGCCGTGGCAGACGGCGGCGATAGGTTTACGCGCGGCGTCGAATGCCTGTACCAGTTTAATAACCTCCTCGTTCAGGCGCAGATACTCCGGCGCCCGGCCGCCGGGGATCACTAGCGCATCGTAGTTCTCGGCCTTAACTGCGGCGAAGTCAGCGTTCAGCGTGAAGCGATGGCCCGGCTTTTCGCTATAAGTCTGGGCGCCGTCAAAGTCATGGATTGCGGTCATGACATAGTCGCCAGCGGCTTTATCCGGGCAGACGGCATCGACCTGGTGTCCAATCATCTGCAGTGCCTGAAAAGGAACCATCGTTTCGTAATCTTCGGCATAATCGCCGACCAGCATTAGGATTTTCTTGCTCATCTTTGTGTCTCGTTGTGGGCGAAAGGTGTCTTAGATATAGCCTGGCGACTTGCAGAATGCGAACCGTTCAGGATGCCGACGACGGTGTCGTGTGCGTCTTGTAGCCGGGCTCATGTTTTTTTGCTAACGACAACTTTGTTCGATATCGCGCTGTGGCTCGTTATCCGCAAAAAATCGGTTTGTGAGGAGTAAGGGGAGCAGAAGAATATTGTTACCGTTTAGATTTCGCGCCAGGACTATTAAGCGTCCGCCGCGAAGGGGCAATCGGATGGAAGCCAGATATTATCCCTCTGAGTAATTTATTGCGTTGTTACGCTAAATTTGCATAATGAGCGAATTATATTGCCCGGTCGTCTTTATGGTTTCCTTTATTCATCCGCTTAATGTTTTAGCCCGCCTTATAGTATCCATTGCAAACATTCCTTTGGTGCATTATTTATTGAATTTATCATTGACTGTTGTTACACATTTTAAATGTTGATATTCATGGTGCTTTTATTTTCATGGTGAAAGGGGGTGTTTATGAATAAATATAATTATTAGGTGGTTAAGTTGATCGGTAATCCATTTTTGCTTTATCATCGTCACGTTTCACATCAATATATCTTCAATAATTATTCCTTAAGGAAAGGAACTGCTATGGCTGATACGTTCCAGAATGAAGTCCCCAGGGCGCGCATTAATCTCAAATTATCTCTTCATACCGGCGGCGCGCAAAA